>JALWUZ010000082.1 GCA_027079895.1 Anaerolineae bacterium | reverse complement strand
GCCCGAAAATGAGCCGCACAACCCTTTCGCTGACGATAATCGCCATCCTGACCCTGCTTCTCGGCTGCCTGCCCTGCGGCACACTGTTCCCGCAGAGCCCGCCCGCCGCCCCGACCGTCGCGCCGACCGCCACCACCGCGCCTCCGGCCACCACTCCCCCGGCGGCGGAACCGGCCAACACCCTCGAAGCCCAAATCGAGGCCGTCTACGAGACGGCCGGCCCGGCGGTGGTCAACATCACCAGCGTAAGTTACACCTACGATTTCTTCTTCCGCCCCGTCCCCCAGGAGGGGACCGGCTCCGGCTTCCTCTTCGACGCCGACGGGAACATCGTCACCAACTACCACGTCGTCGAGAACGCCGAGAAACTGTCGGTGACGCTGGCCGACGGGCAGGTCTACCCGGCGACGATCGTCGGCGTGGACCCCTCCAACGACCTGGCGGTCATCCGCATCGCGGCCGACACCCTCCCCAGCCCCCTCACCCTGAGCGACTCCGACGCCCTGCGGGTCGGCCAGTTCGTCGTCGCCATCGGCAACCCCTTCGGCCTGGAACGGACGTTGACCGTCGGGGTCATCAGCTCCCTGGGACGGGTCATCCAGAGCCCCGACGGACGGTTCATCGGCGAGGCCATCCAGACCGACGCGGCCATCAACCCCGGCAACTCCGGCGGGCCGCTGCTGGACTTGCAGGGGCGGGTCATCGGCGTCAACTCCCAAATCGTCAGCCCCAGCCGGGCCAACGCTGGCATCGGCTTCGCCGTCCCCGCCAACACCGTGCGCCGGGTCGTGCCGCAGTTGATCGCCACCGGCCACTACCCCCACCCCTGGCTGGGCGTCCAGATGCTCGACCTGACGCCGGAACGGGCCCGCACCTTCCGTCAGGTGGGGGAGGAGGTGCCCGACGAGGGGCTCCTGGTGATCGAGACCGTCCCCGGCGGGCCGGCCGACCAGGCCGGCATTCGGGGCGGCGACCACGTCGTCCTCATCGGCAACGTCCGCGTGCCCCTCGGCGGCGATGTCATCGTGGCCGTCAACGGGGAGAAAGTCTCCAACGCCCAGGAGTTGACCGTCTACCTGGAGACCGAGACCCAGGTCGGGGACACCGTCGCCGTCACCGTCATCCGGGACGGCGCGGAGCAGGTCTTCCAAGTGACGCTGGCCGAACGGCCGCAGTGAGTTCCACAGGAGGAGGTGAGCGGCATGCAAATCTCGAAGGTGGAAGTGATTCCGGTTGACTTGCGCCTGCGCATCCCCTACCGCACCGCCTACAACGCCGACCGTCCGGTCGGGCAGGTGAAGGCCGTCTTCATCCGCATCGAGACCCGGCGGGGGCTGACCGCCTGGGGGTGCGCGGCCCTCGACCCCACGCTGACCGGCGAGTCGCCCGACGCCGTCCTGCGGGCCTGTCATGCCGGCGCAGACCTGGCCCGCGACCTGAACCCCCTCAACACCGAGTACGCCCTGGCGCAGTTGGCCGACCTCACCGCCGCGACCCCATCGGCCCTCTGCGCCTTCGACATCGCTTTCCACGACCTGCTGGGGCTGGCCGCCGGACTGCCTCTCTACCGGCTGCTGGGCGGCTACCGGCACGGCATCCCGACCTCCGTCACGCTGGGCATCGCCCCGCTGCGGGAAAGCGTCGAGATGGCCCAGGCCCGCGCCCGGCAGGGATTCCGCATCCTCAAAATCAAGGGCGGCCTCGACCCCGACGAGGACGTGCAGCGGGTGAGGGCCATCCACCAGGCGTTGCCCAACATCGCCCTGCGGCTGGACGCCGACCAGGGATACACCGTCCAACAGGCGTTGGACGTGGCCCGTGCGCTGGAATCCCAGTTGGAGATGTTGGAGCAGCCTACCCCGGCCGCCGACCTGGATGGTCTGCGCCAGGTCAGGAAGCATAGCCCGGTGCCGGTGCTGGCCGATGAGAGCGTCACCGGGCCGGAGTCGGCGTTGGAAGTGGCCTCCCGCCGGGCCGCCGACGGGCTGAGCGTCAAGTTGGCGACCTGCGGCGGGCTGCACCGGGCCCGCCAGATTGACGCCATCGCCAGAGCCGCCCACCTGGCGACGATGGTCGGCTGCGTCAACGAGCCGGCCCTGCTGATCGCCGCCGGACTGGGGTTCGCCCTGAGCAGCCCCAACGTCCGGTACGGCGACCTCGACGGTTATTTCGACCTGCTGGATGACCCCACCGTCCCCGGCTTCCGGCTGGAAGAGGGGGTGCTCGTCGCCACCGACGTACCGGGGTTGGGGTGTACAGTGGAGTTGCTGTGAGGAGGGAGGACGATGAGAGCGATGGTTCTACGCCGGCCGCGCCCCGTCGAGGAGCGACCGTTGGAGTTGAGCGACATCCCGCTGCCGGAGCCGGGCCCCGGCGAGATTCGGCTGGCGGTACAAGTCTGCGGAGTGTGCCGCACCGATTTGCACACCGTCGAAGGAGACCTGCCGCTGCCCAGACTGCCGCTGGTGCCGGGCCACCAGAT
>JALWUZ010000081.1 GCA_027079895.1 Anaerolineae bacterium | reverse complement strand
ATATCAAGTTGCTGGTTGCCGAGGACGACGCCGTAGACCAGATGGCTTTTCGGCGTTTCGTGCAGCAGACAGGGTTGCCCTACAAGTGTCGGTTCGTCCGCTCCGTCGCCGAGGCCCGCGAGATACTGGCTATTGAGGAGTTCGACGCCGTCTTATCGGACTACATCTTGAGCGACGGCACCGCCTTGGACCTGTTGCGGGTAGTCGGTGACACGCCGACGATCGTCATCACCGGCAGCGGCAATGAGGAGATCGCCGTCCGGGCGATGCGGGCCGGGGCCCACGACTATCTCATCAAGGATCCTACCGGCAACTACCTCAAGACCCTGGCGGTCACGCTGGAACACGTCCTGGACCGTCACCAGGCGGCAGAGGAACTCCGCCGCTACCAGGAGTACCTGGAAGATCTGGTGAAGCAGCGCACGGCGGAACTGGCCGCGGCCAATGAACGGCTGGCCGCCGAGATCGCCGAGCGCAAACGGGCGGAGCGGATCGTCCAGGAACAACTGAACCTGTTGCGCACCATCATCAACGCCTCCCCCGACGTCGTCTGCCTGAAAGACGGGCAGGGCCGCTGGATGGAGGCCAACAAGTCCTGCCAACGGCTGTTCGATTTGGACGAAACGGGCTATCGGGGCAAGACCGATGTCGAGTTGGCCGCCGTCACCCGTTCCCACCGCGAGACGCTGCTCGCTCTCCACGCCGACGACGAGGCCGTCTGGCAGCGCGGCGTCGTGACCAGGGGCGAGATGGTCGTCCCGATGCCCGATAGCCGCCCGTTGGTGTACGACACCCTCAAAGTCCCCCTCTTCAATCCTGACGGCAGCCGCAAGTGGCTGGTGATGATGGGACGTGACATCACCCAGCAGAAGCAGGCCGAGGAGGCTATGCGGCAACAGGAGCGGCTGGCCGCCGTCGGGCAACTGGCCGGCGGCATCGCCCATGACTTCAACAACTTCCTCACCATCATCACCCTCCACTCCCAAATGCCGCTCCGCCGCCACGACGACCTGCCGGAGGACGTACAGCGGGCGTTCCGCGTCATCCTCGACGAATCGCGCAAGGCGGCTCAACTGGTGCAACAAATCCTCGACTTCAGCCGCCGCTCCCCGCTCAAGGCCCACGTGATGGACCTGCGCCCCTTCATCAAAGAAGCCGTCCGCGTCCTCCAGCGCACCATCCCGGAGAGCATCTCCATCCTGTTGGACGTGGGGGAGGGGGAGTACCGCGTGCGGGCCGACCCGGCCCGCATCCAACAGGCTTTGATGAACATCGTCTTCAACGCCAGGGACGCCATGCCCGACGGCGGGCGGCTGACCATCACTCTCTCATCGGTGCAGTCCCCTCTCCCCGACGACCGGCACCTGATCTGCCCCGACGCTCACGAGGAGACGGCCCGCTGGGTGCGGCTCTCCGTCGCGGACACCGGGCCGGGCATCCCGCCGGACCTGCTGCCCCACATCTTCGAGCCCTTCTTCACCACCAAGCCGGCGGAGAAAGGGGCCGGGCTGGGATTGGCCCAGGTGTACGGCATCGTCGCCCAACACAACGGGTGCATCGGCGTGGAGACGGAGTTGGGGCAGGGCACGACTTTCCACATCTACCTGCCCGCCGTCGCGGAGGCCCAGGAGAAGGAATCCGCGCCCCGTCTGGAGACCCCGTCCGGCAATGGAGAGACGATCCTACTGGTCGAGGACAACGACCTGGTGCGCGACGTCAGCCGGGGGATGTTGGAGGTGCTGGGGTACCGGGTGCTGACGGCTTCCAACGGACGGGAGGCCCTGGCCACCTACCGCCCGCACGCCGACGAGGTGGATTTGGTGCTGACCGACGTCGTGATGCCAGAGATGGGCTGTCAGGAGTTGGTCGCCGCCCTCAAGGAGATACGGGAGGACGTGCGGGTCATCGCCGCCACCGGATACGCACTGGCCGAGGAAGTGGAGGATTTGAGGCGTATCGGGGTCATCGAGGTGATCTCCAAGCCCTTCGACCTGGCATCGCTGGCCCAGGCGGTGCGCTACGCGCTGAGCCGGTAGAGAATCTCACGCCACAGACACAGGCCCAACGAGCCGCTTTCTCCTGACGAGTTGAAGTTACGGCGAGGCGTGCTATAATTCGGCCAAATCCACAGGGAGGGAAAGCAATGCCCAGAATTGGCGTACCGGAATTGCTGATTGTGCTGGTGATTGTGGTGTTGATCTTCGGCGTGGGCCGCCTGGGGCGCGTAGGCCGCGACCTGGGCGAGGGCATTCGGGAGTTCCGCAAGGCCCTGTCCGGCGAAGAGGAAGCGCAGGAAGACGATCAGACGAGCGCGTAACTGCTATGGAGCCCCTTCAGCCCCAACTACAAGACCTGGTTGACAAACTGGCCCCGGTAGTCGAGGAAGCGCAGGCGACCCTGCTCACAGTCTCGCCGGACAAGATCGCCTTGCGCAGCGGCTGCCAACGGGACGCGGAAGGCCGCTTCCACCTGACCTTCCTGGGGCAAGAGTACCTCATCTCCCCCGACGATTTCACCGTCCGCCGAGCCGACTCCGGCGCCGAGACGCCGACCTTCCTTTCCAGCATCATCCTCACCTACTTGGCGACCGCCGACGGCACCACCCCCTCCGGGCGACTGGTGGGGTTCCGCGACCTGCCCGATGGGATGTTCTACGCCGTGGCGTTCCAGGGGTATACCGGCCTGCGCCTGGTGCGGGAACTGCGCGGGGGGATAGCGGCTCTGCGGAGGGCCGCCGAATCGCTGGGCGGACGGCCTCTAGACCTGGGGGACGCCGGGTACTCCTTCCAGGTGCTCCCGCACGTGTTACTGGCCCTCGTGTACTGGGAGGGCGATGACGAGTTCCCCTCGCAGGCGCGGGTGCTGTTCGAGGACTCCGCCGCCCACTACATGCCGATCTACGGCCTGGCCCTCCTGGGCAGTCAACTGGTGAGCCGGGTGCTGAAGGCGGCGCGTCAGTAGACCAAACGACAGATGGGCTCGTGGGAGCGACCGCCCCCATGAGCCCATCCTGTTTGTACACACGGCGCGGCGTCAGGCGTACACGCCCCGATACTCCTCCGGCAGCAGCGCGGCCAGACGGCGCATAATCTCCTCCGTGTACTCGCGCAACTTCTTGCCCCGCAGCCGGCCGCTTTCCGGCAGGTAGATCGGCTCGCCGATGTTGACCCGGATGTGAGTGCGGCGCAGGCGGGGCAGGTTGTCCTTAACCTGCTCGGTACCGCTGAGCCCCACCGGCACGATGGGCACATCGGCATGGGCTGCCAGGTAGGCGACCCCCGGCTTGCCCTCCTGGAGCGCGTAGGGCCCGCGAGCGCGAGTCCCCTCCGGCGCGACCCCCAGGACACCTCCGTTTTTCAACACCGCGATCCCCTGCTGCAACGCCTTCCGATCCACCTCCCCACGACGCACCCAGATGGCTTTGGTCGCCCGCAGGAGCGGGCCGTAGAGCGGGTTCTTCTTGTGCTTCGCCGCCGCGAAAGCGTACAGGTTGTGCGGGCAGACGTGCAACAGCACCACCGAGTCGTAGACGGAGAGATGATTGATCGCCGCGATGTAAGGCGGGTCGGGGAAGTTCTCCCGTCCGTGTACCTCCAGGTCGGCGACGAGCCACAGAAACACCTTGATGACGGCGCGGAGCACCACGAACACCAAATCCCTCAAGATCAACCTCCTTGCTGCGGGACGCGCCCCACGGCGATGACGTGAAAATCCGCCGGGGAGCCGCCGCCGTGAAAATCGAGAGTGACGGAGAAGGCCGCCGTCGCGCCGGGCGGGAGCGGGCTGTCCAACGTCACCCGCCCCTGCCGGAAGCCGGTCACCAACCCCTGAGCGTCGTAGGTAGTGACGATCACCCGCACCTTGCCGGCCTCCTGCTCCTCGGAGACGTTCTGCACCGTCCCGCTCACCGTGAAGCGATTGTCGGACGGCCGGCCCTCCGTCCCATGGACGGCGATGGGGACGTAGGTCGCGGCGACCGGGTCGGCGGCGTCGCCGCGCACGATCGCGACCTGCTGCCCGGCCCAGCCCTCCGGCGGCGTGGTGAACAGGAGCCCGAAAGGAGCCCGCTCGCCGGGGGGGATGTAGTCGGCTGCGGCTCCGGTGTTCCCCTGGGCGAGAGGGCTGCCGTTCCCGTCGAGCAGCGTTACCCGCACCTCCACGTTGGTGAGAGACGTGTCGCCGGTGTTGAGCACTTCCCCCAGACACCACAGGCTGCCGACCGGCGTCTCGTACAGGGCGACCCCCTGCACCACGAACGGCAACGGCGTCGGCGTGGGCAGGAGCACGCCGGGCAACGGAGCCTCTTCCCCCTCCTCGCCGACGGGGATGATCAACTCCTGTCCCACCCGGAGGTACTGGGGGTTTTCGAGCCCGTTGGCGGCCTGGATGGCCTGCACGCTGACGCCGTACTGGTAGGCGATAGCCCCCAACACCTCTCCCTCCTGCACGATGTGGATAACCGGAGTCGGGGTGAGAGTGGGGGTCGCCGTGGCAGCGGGGAGCGTGGGGGGCAAAGTGAGGGTAGGCCGCATGGTCGGGGTGCTGACGACCACCGGAACCGCCGTCGGCGTGGGGGAGGCGACCGAGGTCGGCGTCGGCGTGGCGACTTTGCCACAGGCCGTCAGGGTGAGCAGGGACAACAGCGCGGCCAACCTGAGAATCTTCATGCCCGTTCCTCCGGGGGAGATTATACCACAGGGGTATCTACTCAGCCAGAAGATGAACCCTGCGCTACTCGCTCCCCACAGGCCCGATGTCCGTTTCGCGCCCCGGAACGTGCGCCGCGTGTTGTGTTGAGTCGCCCCGCGCCGCGTTCAGGAGTACAGATCGCGAATCAAAGCCCGCTTGGGGTTGTTCTGATCCACCACCACGACCACCCGGTCGCCGGGCGACAACGCCTTGATCTCATCATTGAGGATGACAGGGACGCCGCTCTGGTACTCCCGTCCCCGGAAGGTGTAGCGGTAGGCTATCCATCCCCGTCCACCACTGCCCCTCAGATGCTCGATCACCGCCGGAGCCTCGACCCCATCCCGGAAAACGGCGTTGATCGCCCGCACCCGCCACAGCGCGACGATGGCAAAGGAGAACGCCACAACCCCTATGAAGGCTGTAAGCCCTATCGCGTCGGACAGTTTCACCCCCTCGGTGGGCAAGAGGCAAGCGTAAATCACCACGGTACCCACCGCCCCGGCGACTCCCAGGAGAGCACCCCAATCGGTCACGATGATTTTTCTGAGCGCAGGTTGTCTGACCATCTTTCCTCCCAATGACGAACTCCGGGGGCGCAGGCTCGGCCCGCGCCCCCGTCCCGTTACCGACCGCGCAACACCAGCGGCAGGTAGACGTACCGCTTACTGCTCTCGATATGCACGCCACGAGAAGCGGTGCCGCTGCCGCCGCAGTTGCTCGCCGTGAGAGTGACGGTGTAATCTCCGGCGGCCGTCCAGGTGTACGTCACCACCGACCGGTTCGGCAGGTGGACGTTGCCGGGCGTGGATACCCAGGTGTAAGTGATATACTCGCTGGCGTTCGCCGGCGCGACGCTGGCGGTGAAGGTGTAGACGCTGCCGACGGTGCCCGTCGTCGGGCCGGTGATGCTGACGCCACTCACCGCGACGCACACGAACTCATCCGCGCCGATGTCGTACCCGCCGCTCTGGGGCCGCGTCTGGCCGTCAATGTCGCCCGTCACTCCGGCGTTCACTCCGGCGTTGATGGCCGCCGACGCACTCGTCAGATGGTAGCCGTCGGAGGCCAGGGCCGGGGCCCCGCTGTGGTCGTTGCTGTGGTTGATGGTCCCCGCGCCGCCCCGATCCGTGCCGTTGGACTGCCACAGCGTCCCGTTCAGCGTGGCCGCGTTCCCCGCCGTCACCGTGACCCCCACCGTGTGGCTGAAGAGGATGGTGTTGGTCAGCGCCACGTCGCAGTGGAGAAACCCTTCGTCCTGGACGTAAACCGCGCTGCCGTCGCCGTACCGTCCGCCGCCGTTGCGGGCGATGGTGGTGTGCAGCAGGCGCGGCGCGGCTGCGCCCGAACTGCCGGTCGTGACGTAGACCCCCGCCCCCCGGTACGTCCCGACATTGTCCACCACCGCGTTGTTAATCAGCGTCGGGCTGCTGCTCCAGATGTAGACCCCGCCGCCACGAGCCGCCGTGTTCCCCTGAACGAGGTTGCCGGTCACTTCGGCGTCGCCAAGCAACCCGATCCCGCCGCCCGCCCCGCCTTTGTTCCCGGTGATGACGTTCCCCACCAGACGGGCGGCACTGCTGCACGACACCCCGCCGGCGCCGTCGTCAGTCCTGTTCCCCCGGATGGTGTTCCGCTCCAGCACCGGGCTGCCGGAGGCGATGAACACTCCCGCCCCGCCGCCGGGGGCCGTCACCGTGTTGCTGGCGATGGTGTTGCCGGCCAACCGGATGGCGCTGCCCTGGATGTAGATCCCGCCGCCGTAGTAGGAGACCGTGTTGCTGAAGATCACGCAGTCACTGATGACGCCCCCCACATCGGAGACGTAGACTCCGCCGCCACTACCGCCCACCTCCTCGACCTTCCCACCGGTGAGCCGCAGACCCTCGATAGTCGGCGCGATGCCGCTGCCGCTGATGTAGAGCACTCGTCCCTGTCCCTGCGCGTCCAGCGTCGTCGGGTGGGCCACCGGGTCGGGCGTCGTCCAGTTCGTCGTCGTGTAGCCCCCCCGCAGAGTGATGCTCTTGGCGATGTACCCGATCTGCGACGAACCGCCCCGCTGACTAACGACCGTGCAGGTGCCGGCCACCTTGACCACGTCCCCCGCCCGGGCGGCGTCTATGCCGTCCTGGACGGTGTGGTACTCGGTGGCCGAGTCGTTGACGCGCACGTGGCAGTCGGCCGCGCCGCCCTGATTCAGCACCTTGAACTGCCGCTGGCCGGGCTGCGTCGCCGCGTCGCTCACGGCCAGCGTCTCGGTGACGGCCTCGTACAGCCAGCCGGTGCCGCTGACGCGCAACGTCGTCGTCAGCACATGCCACTGGTTGGCGGCGACGTTGCCGACGTTCCAGGTCAGCGTCCGCGTGCCGGTGACGACCGCGCCCGCGTCGTGGCTCTGTCCCTGGAACACCAGCCCGCTCCCCCACGTCTGCCCCAGCGCGAACGTCACGGCGGCGGTGTGCGTCACCCACACCCGGTCAACGATCGTCACCGTGTCCCCGTCGCTGACGTCGAACGGCCCCGCCGTCCACGATTGCGCCGCGCCGTCGTTGACCCGCACCGTCTTCTCCCAACGCGGTTCCGGGCGCGGGTGCTGGAAATGCACCGCCCGCTCCGGCAGTTGCGAACCCGCCCCCGCCACCGTCAGCGTCTCGGTCAGCGTGTCGGCGTAGTCCGCTACGGCGACCGCCGTCAGGGTCTGAGTCAGCACGTGCCAGGTGTTGCCGGCGACGGTGGGCGCAGACCAGGTAGACCAGGTGGCCGTGCGGCCCGCGTGCGAGACGGTGCCAGCGGTGGCCTGTCCGCTCACCCAGTTCAGCGAGGGAGTCCACGCTTCGCTCAAGGTGAAGGAGACGCTGCCGGTCTGCGTCACCCACACCCGCTCGACGATGGTGACGCTCTCGCCGGGGGAGATGGTGAACGGCCCGGCGTCCCAGTTCTGCCAGGAGCCGTCGCCGACGCGAACCCGCTTCTCCCAGGCTATGCTGGACGGCGCGGCGGGAAACTCGTCCGCGCCGAGGTCATACCCCCCCCCCTGGGGACGCTTGTCGCCGTCAATGTCGCTCGTCACCCCGGCGTTCACCCCCCGGTCGAGGGCCAGCGAGTTGGAGGTCAGGTGGTAGCCGTCGGCGTCGAAGGCCGGGTCGCCGGCGTAGTCGTTGCTGTGGTTGATAGTCCCCGCGCCGCCCCGGTCGGTGCCGTTGGCCTGCCACAGCGTCCCGTTCAACGTGACCGTGTTCCCCGCCGTCACCGTGATGCCCGCCGTGTGACTGAAGATGATGGTGTTGGTCAGCACCACGTCGCAGTGGAGAAACCCCTCATCCTGGACGTAAACCGCGCTGCCGTCGCCGTACCGTCCGCCGCCGTTGCGGGCGATGGTGGTGTGCAGCAGGCGCGGCGCGGCTGCGCCCGTGCCGGTCGTGACGTAGACCCCCGCCCCTCGGTACGTCCCGACATTGTCCACCACCGCGTTGTTGACCAGCGTCGGGCTGCCGCCCCAGATGTAGACCCCGCCGCCGCGAGATGCCGTGTTCCCCTGAATCAGGTTGCCGCTCACTTCGGCGTCGCCAAACAGCCCTATCCCGCCGCCCTCCCCGCCTTCGTTCCCGGTGATGACGTTCCCCACCAGACGGGCGGCACTGCTGCACGACACCCCGCCGGCGCCGTCGTCAGTCCTGTTCCCCCGGATGGTGTTCCGCTCCAGCAC
>JALWUZ010000080.1 GCA_027079895.1 Anaerolineae bacterium | reverse complement strand
TTTGCAGCGCGGTATCACCTGGTTTGAGGCCAAGCATTCTATTATTCGGGAGGCCATTCGTCATTACTTGGCACATCCTACACTCGTCCTTCAGCCAACTGCGTAACTCCTAATTCTATTATTCGGGAGGCCATTCGTCATTACTTGGCACATCCTACACTCGTCCTTCAGCCAACTGCGTAACTCCTACAGGGGATTGAACCCCTCCGCGCTCGTGGCCTCCACCCTTTCAGTATCCTCGAACGGATCGAATGGGCTGCGACACGGCGTGGATTATCACGGACGCAAAGGCAAAGCGTCTTTCAGTATCCTCGAACGGATCGAATGGGCTGCGACCTGTTCTTGGAGTTCGACCTGGACAGTGGCCTCTATGCCTTTCAGTATCCTCGAACGGATCGAATGGGCTGCGACAGTGATCCCCGATGTCTGCTCAGTGCCGTCCACCCAGACTTTCAGTATCCTCGAACGGATCGAATGGGCTGCGACACCACAACCTGGCTGGCGACGGACGTGCAGGTCACAGCTTTCAGTATCCTCGAACGGATCGAATGGGCTGCGACGAAGACTGACAACCACCAGACCGAGGAGTCGAAGGTCTTTCAGTATCCTCGAACGGATCGAATGGGCTGCGACGCAGGGCCGCAGTGGGCGCGACTTCGGCGGCCAGGCTTTCAGTATCCTCGAACGGATCGAATGGGCTGCGACCACTGCCTCGGCGACCAATTTCTTGATCGCCGACTGGCTTTCAGTATCCTCGAACGGATCGAATGGGCTGCGACCTTGCGACGCACACGGCTTATGCACCACGCCGCCCTCTTTCAGTATCCTCGAACGGATCGAATGGGCTGCGACGTCGCCAAGTGCGGCTGAAGGCGCGGGATGAGAATGTCTTTCAGTATCCTCGAACGGATCGAATGGGCTGCGACAGCACGTCAACGTAAGAAGAAGACAACAACGGACCAACTTTCAGTATCCTCGAACGGATCGAATGGGCTGCGACTGTTGTTCGTAAGAACAATCGTTCTAACTTCTACTTGACTTTCAGTATCCTCGAACGGATCGAATGGGCTGCGACAAGAGGAAGAAGAAAGAGGAACAGAAAGAACGGAAAGCTTTCAGTATCCTCGAACGGATCGAATGGGCTGCGACCTGGCTTCAGGCCATCACTCTGCGCGAGGCGGAGCAGCTTTCAGTATCCTCGAACGGATCGAATGGGCTGCGACGCCTGCTGTCCGCCTTGACAGTGGGCAGTAGGTGCCCTTTCAGTATCCTCGAACGGATCGAATGGGCTGCGACCATTCCGGGGCGACGCAGAGCAGGCCATCGTCGCTACTTTCAGTATCCTCGAACGGATCGAATGGGCTGCGACCTGCGCAAGCCTTCTGTGCCAGAATCCTGAAGCGTGCTTTCAGTATCCTCGAACGGATCGAATGGGCTGCGACGCTTTTTCGTCACTCTCACTTAAGCGGTAGTCCTCTCTTTCAGTATCCTCGAACGGATCGAATGGGCTGCGACCTACGGTACTCCGCAGTGTGCTCCTTGTCACCGCAGAGCTTTCAGTATCCTCGAACGGATCGAATGGGCTGCGACGCGCTCCGATTACTACGCCACGTTCGCCTTGTACAGCTTTCAGTATCCTCGAACGGATCGAATGGGCTGCGACACTTCGACGGCGATGGCGGTACATCCCAGCGCGTCCTCTTTCAGTATCCTCGAACGGATCGAATGGGCTGCGACGCCGCCTAACATAACGACTCGAAAGCCTGCCGCTTGTCTTTCAGTATCCTCGAACGGATCGAATGGGCTGCGACTGTCCCTCGTCGTCTGAGACAAGCGCGGAGTCCCTCTTTCAGTATCCTCGAACGGATCGAATGGGCTGCGACGGCGTTCAGCCCGTCCACCCGCGAGGAGCGCATGGCCTTTCAGTATCCTCGAACGGATCGAATGGGCTGCGACCCTTCAATGCGCGTAGCACCAACACCGTGATTGTCGCTTTCAGTATCCTCGAACGGATCGAATGGGCTGCGACTCTATAGCGACGCTCAGTTGCCCAGCAATGTCCTCTGCTTTCAGTATCCTCGAACGGATCGAATGGGCTGCGACGACTGGTGCTGCCGGTGCTGCTGCTGTCGGCCTGGACTTTCAGTATCCTCGAACGGATCGAATGGGCTGCGACTTGCAACGTGCAGTGCGTGACATCACTGAGTTCTTGACTTTCAGTATCCTCGAACGGATCGAATGGGCTGCGACGAGAGTTGGCACGGTGGCGGAAGGATCACGATCACCCCTTTCAGTATCCTCGAACGGATCGAATGGGCTGCGACCACGTTTTCCGTTTTATGCTATAATTACCTGTGTTCTCACATTTCGCGGATTTCTCAAGGGGGTTCGGGAGATTGGGCAACGAGTGTTGTGTAGGCCCATTCCGAGAACCCCAACAAGCGCAAGATGGCCCTCTGCGTCTCCGACAGGGGCGACAGATGGCG
>JALWUZ010000079.1 GCA_027079895.1 Anaerolineae bacterium | reverse complement strand
CGCCAGGATGGGAGCGTGCTCCAGATGGAACGACTGTCCCGGCTCCCCATTGCTCCGGCCCAACGGCTCCTGCTCCACGACGACCGCGTGCGTCGCCGGGACCGTCCCTCCCAGCGCGTAGGCGTGGACGGAGAGCACGCGCGGCGACTCCGAGTACATCCCCTGCTCCGGGCGGCGTTGCTCCACCCGACAGCGCACCCAGTACCCCCGTCGTCCGCGCACCGTCGCCGGCCTCATCTCCAACGGCAGATAGAGCACCAACCGGCCTTTGGGATTGTTCAGCCCGCCGGTCGTATCCCGCTCGCCGGGGCGGGTACTGAGGGGCAACTCGCGCCACTCCCCGTCCCCCACCGCGCACTCCCACACCCAGGGTGGGTCCTCCCGCCGGATACCGACCGCTTGAGTCCGCTCGCACTCGAACTGCAATTGCAGAATGTGGCCGCTGATGTCCCGCCCTTCGTCGAACCCCAGGTAGAACGCATCCCCCTCCTGCGGCTGCGGGCTGAAGGCGTGGAAAGTCTCGATTCCCAGGCGCGGCAGATAATTCTTCTGGAAATCCACCTCCCGCCGCAACTGCGTCAACTTGGGCGGGACGATGGTCAGCCGCCGGTCGGTGGTGAAAATCACCGGCTCCTCCCGCCCCCCCCCCCGCGAGATGACCTGCGTCCCGGCCGGGACGACCACCTCCGTCTCGTTGTCGGGGCCGATGGGCAGGGAGACCGAGAGCCAGAAGGTCAAGTCGGCGCGTGCGCTGCTGGCCGGCCGCTGCTGAATCCCCAGGAGATTCAGAAACTGCACGTAATTCTTCTCCGGCACCTGATTCAGCCGGTAGACGATCAACTCCGTCATCCAGGCGAACAACTCGATCAGCGTGATGCCGGGGTCGCTCAAATTGTACTCGGTCCACTCCGGGCAATAGCGGACGATGCGCCGCCGCGCCTCGTCCACCAAATCCCGCTGGAACCGCAGATCATCCAGGTTCGGTACTGGCAGTGGCATAACACTCGCTCCCCGAAAATGACTCTACTTGTCCATCGCCGCCCGGCCTCACCATTCCTCCTCCCCCACCAGGAAGAACGGATAGACGATACTCCGCTCGTCGTGCGTGGCCTTGATGGTGTAATGCACCTCCACCAACAACGCCCCATCGGGCTCGTCGCCGGGCATCACGTTCACCCAGCGCACCTCGATCCGCGGCTCCCACCGGCGCAGCGCGTCCGTCACATACCGGCGCATGAGCGTCTCGGTGGCGGCGTTGCGCGGCTCGAACAACAAATCGTGGGCCCGGCAGCCGAACTCCGGCCGCATCACCCGCTCGCCGGGGCGCGTCCCCAGGATAATGCGGATGGACTGCCTGATGTCCTCCTCGCCGCCGACCAGGGCGATCTCCCCCCTGGCGTTGACCCGCAGCGGAAACGACAACCCGCGCCCCAGATACTCCCTGCTGGAAAGACCGCTCATCGCCCCCTCATCCCCCAATCAACACCGTCATCGCGCCGACGGCGACCGCTGTCGTGACCGGTACGCCGCTGTACGGATTGGCCCCCGTCACCTGACTGCCCATCCGAGCCGCCGGTCGCCCGCCGATCAACACCGTCATACTCCCCAGCGTGATACTGCCGGTGCAAGCGTTCCCCGACACCATATCCCCGACCACCGACGCCGGCTGCCCGGCGATGAGCACCGTCGGCACCCCCGGCCCGGTGATCGTATCCCCCGTCGCCGTCGTATCCCCCACTCGCGCTGCTGGCGGCATACCCGTCTCCCTTCAGTTGATCTTGACCAGCGACCCCTGAATCTGCGTCATCCCGCTGCTCTTCACCTCGACCTGGCCGCTGCCGTTGATGCTCACCTGCGCCCCCTTCAACTCGCTCTTGCCCTGCCCTTCGAGCGACAACTGCGCCCCCGAAATCTTCCCGTTCCCCGTCGCCTCCACCGTCAGGTCGGACTGCGTCTTGATACTCCCTTTCGCCCCCGCCTCGACGCTCAGGTCCTTACCGCTCTTGATGACCAACTTCCCCCCGGCCTCGATCGTCAAATCGCCCTCCACGCTGATCTGCATACTGTTCTCCTTCGAGTTGATGACGATCTGATTCTTCCCCGTCTTGTCCTGGATGACGATCTGCTCCTCCCCCTCGGTATCGTCCAGGAGAATCAGATGCCCGCTCCGCGAGCGCAGCACCCGCTGATTGACGTGCTTCTTGTCATCCGCCAGCACCGCGCCGGTGCCGACGGGCGGCTTGTCCTTCCCGTTCCACAACACCCCCACGATGTACGGATGATTGACATCGCCCTGCTCGAAGGCCACCAATACCTCGTCGTCCACCTCCGGCAGGAAGAAAAACCCCCGCTCGGCCCCCGCCGACGGCGCGGCGATGCGGGCCCAGTTGCTGGAAAGTTCCGCGCCGTTGTACTTCGGCATCCAGGGGAACAACACCTGCACCCGCCCCAGCCCCTCCGGGTCGTCCAGATTGGTCACTTTGGCCGTCACCACC
>JALWUZ010000078.1 GCA_027079895.1 Anaerolineae bacterium | reverse complement strand
TTGGGCGACCGCCTTCACGACGTTGGAGATGTAGGTGCTGGGGCCGACGACGGTCACACGGCGCGGCTCGATGACGGTGGTGCGCCGCAGGTAGCCCCGCGCCGGGTTCCCCGTGACCTGAACCTGTACCGGCACCTCGATTTCTTCCAGGTAGTCCAGTTCCAGCGTGACCTGGGCCGGCTCGATGCGGATGATGCGGGAGGGATGGGCGTCCACCGTCACCTGGACGGGCACCTGGTGGGTGCCGGCTTCCAGGCCGGACAGGTCTACGGTGGCGGAGAAATCGTCCGGCGTCAGCGAGTCCCAGACGGAGCGCGGGGCCCGCAGCGTCACCAGGGTGTACCCCTCGAAGTCGCCCACGATGACCATCTTCGACGGCCGGTGGGCGACGGAGATGGGGATGGGGTGGGAGTATTGCCGCTCGATGGTCGGGTCCTCGTCCTCGACAGCCACGACCCAGGCCAGAGTCGCCAGGACGAAGGCCATCAACATCAGGGGGGCGTTGGTCATCAGCCAGCGGAAGACGGCCCTCACGGCTCCCTCCTTATGACCTTGCGGTGCAGCCAGGCCATCCAGCGCGGCCAGGCCCGTTCCAGGATGGGTTGGAAGAAGGCGCGGAGCACGTTCACCAGCCGTTGGGAGTCCAGGTTGCGGATGATGTGGCCGTTGTGGGTGATGGAGATCGAGCCCCGTTCTTCGGAGACGACGACGGCGACGGCGTCGCTGTCCTCCGTCACGCCGAGGGCGGCCCGATGGCGCAGGCCGAGTTCCCGGTCGGCCAGGAAGGCGGTCGAAAGCGGGAGGACGCAGGCGGCGGCGACGATGCGTCCGCGCCGGATGATGACCGCTCCGTCGTGCAACACCGTGTGGGGGTTGAAGATCGTCACCAGGAGGTCGGCGGTGACGAGCGAGTCGAGGGGCACGCCGCTATCCGCGAACTCCTGCAAGCCGGTCTCCCGTTCGAGGACGATGAGCGCTCCATACCGCCGTTCGGCGAGGATGCGGCAGGCTTTGGCGATTTCGGCGTGGGTCTGCTCCAGGACGGCGCGGTCTTTGGGGGTCAGGTTCAGAAAGGAGCCAGCCCGTCCCAGCCGTTCCAGGGCGTGGCGCAGTTCCTGTTGGAAAATCACCGGAACGGCGACGAGGAGGGCGGGGAGGGCCTGTTTGGTCAGCCAGCCGAAAGCCCGCAGTTGAACGAGGTCGCTGAGCAGGGTGATGACGAAGACGAGGATGATGACCCCGCGCAGCAGGGGAACGGCCCGCGTCCCTCGCACCAGGTAGAGCACAGTGAAGAACACCAGGGCCACGAGGGTGATGTCGAGGGCGTCTATCCGGTCAATCCGTTGCAGATACCAGAGGATGTCGGCCACGGTCGGGTGCGGGTCACAGTTGGGAGAGTAACTGCCGGTACTCGTCCACGTTGGGTGGGTTGAGGGCGATGATGATCTGAATCGTCCGGCGGGCGTCGTCCAGCCGCCCGGCCTCGATCTGCAAGTCGCCCAGTTTGTCCAGATGGGGCAGGGCCTTTTCGACGTTGCCGGCGTTCAGGTAGACTTGGGCGAGACGGGTACGGAGCGGGATGTCGTCAGGCCACTCGCCGACGAGGTCCTCCAAGATGGTGATGATGCGTTCGGTCTGTCCCCGCTCGCGGTAGATTTTCAGCAAACTGTCCAGTTCGGCGATCGCCAGGTCGGGGCGGTTGAAGCGGTAGTGGAGGTCAACGAGGGTCAGGCAGGCCCGCTCGTCGTCGGGGGCCAACTTCCGTATCCGCCGGTAGACTTTGATGGCCCGTTTCCAGTCCACCCGCTGCATATCAATGTCGCCGATTTTGTGCAGGATGCGCACTTCCCAATTCTTGGCCGGGTCGCCGCGCGGAGCCAGCCGCAACGCCTCTTGGTAGACTTCCCGCGCCCGGTCCATCTGCGCCAGGTGGTAGTAACTGTCGGCCATTATCAGGTAGTGCTCCAGGGCGGCGTCAATCTCGCCGTGGCTGATGAGCATGTCAATCAGTTTGGCCCGGATGGAGGTGTCCATCGGCACCAGTTTGAGGGCCCGTTGGTACATCGCTACCGCGGCCCGGATGTCGCCCCGGATGCGGTAGGTGTCGGCGATGACGACGAATTTGGCGACGGCCTCGTCCACTTTGCCCATGTCGAGGAATATCTGGGCGATCTGGCGGTGGATGGGGAGGTAGGTAGGGGCGAAGCCGAGGGCGTAGTAGCACTCTTCCAGGGCGGTGTAGAACATCTTGCGCTTGGCGTATTCCTGGGAGAGGGAGATGGATTTCAGGATGTGGTCGGAGCCGGGGACGGCCAGCATTTCGGCCAGGCTCAGCACCGGGCCCTCCCGCGCCAACGAGTCCAGGCGGCGGCGGGCCTCGGCCACTTTGTCCTCCCAGCCTTTCTCGCTGAGGAATTTGACCAGGGAGTTGGTAAATTCCAACGCCTGCTCCCGTTCCCCTTTGGCGATGTAACTGTTGGCCAGGCTTTCGTAGAGTTGGATCAGGTCGTCGGCCTGCTCCCGCTGGACGGTCGCCAGGTCTACGATTTTGAGCACTTCGATGAAGTGCTCCAGGGCCTCGTCAATGCGTCCCTGGGCCCGGTAGCACTCGCCGAGGGCGAAGTGGCTGCCGAGGGTGTACTTGTCGTGGGAGACGGTCTTCTGGAACTGGGCGATGGCTTCGTCGAAGCGCAGTTTTTCCTGGTAGAGCAGCCCCAGGTTGAAGTTGACGGCCGGCTGTTCTCCGCCGCCGTCAATGACCTCTTCGTAGGCTGCGATGGCCTCGTCAATCTGGCCTCTGGTCTGGTAGTCAATCGCGCGGCTGAGGAGGGCGTCAATCTCCGCTTTGCTGAGACGGCGCGGTGCGCCGGTCGGTGAGGGTTTCTCTTCCTCGAAGAAACTTTCCGCCAGGTCGGAGAGGGCCTCTTGCTTGGCGATTTCGACGGGGCTGCCGCGCTCCTCGTCCTCCGCCGCCGGCCCGACGGAGAAGTCGAGCAGCGATTCATCCGGGGGAGGGGCTTCTTCCGCCGACGGGGCGGCCTCCTTTTCCTCGCTGTAGCGGAGTTGGTCCAGGGTCGCCAGGACTTGGGGGTCGTGAGGAGCCATCTTGAGGGCGTGCTGGCATATCTGGACGGCGTAGTCCTTGCGCCCCTGGGATTGGTAGATGTGGGCCAGGGCCAGGCACTCGGCGACCGCTTCTTTGATCTGGCCGTGTTGCTGGTAGTGCTGGAGGAGTTTGACGTGGGCCGTCGGGTTGTTCGGTTGAACGCGGACGACATCCAGCCATCGTTTCAAGGCCAGGTTAGCGTCCTGCCGCTGGCTGAGGTAGCGGTCGGCGGCGGAGAGGTAGGCTTGGGCGGCGTGTTCCATCCGTCCCAGCCGTTCCAGCGTCTTCCCAATCCGCTCGAAGAGCACCGGGTCGTCGGGGTCGAGTTGACTGGCCCGTCCATAGGCTTCCAGGGCGGACTCCCAGCGTCCCGCGCCGAAGTAGGCCAGTCCCAGGCTGGTCAGTGCGCCCACGTCGTTGGGGAACTCCGCCAGGGCGCGTTGGTAGGCGGCGATGGCCTGGTCCCAGTTCTTGTCCCATGCGGCACCGGCTCCCGCCCGCATCGCTTCCTCGAAGATTTTGCGATTCCTAGCCATAGCGTGCGCCTCTCTTCCAAACTTGGCTCCGGGCCGCCTCCGGGTTGTCGGTCAGGCCAGCAGGCGGGCCAGGATGGCCTTTTGAGCGTGCATCCGATTTTCGGCCTGGTCCCACAGGACGGAGTGGGGGCCGTCACAGACGCCGTCGGTGATCTCCTGTCCCCGGTGCGCGGGGAGGCAGTGCATGACAATGACGTCCGGCTTGGCCTCGGCCACCAGGTCTTCGTTGACCTGGTAGGGGAGGAATATGCGGGCCCGTTCCTCGGCCTCGTCCTCCTGTCCCATCGAGGCCCATACGTCGGTGTAGATGACATCGGCCTCGGCGACTGCCGCGTGGGGGTCGTAGGTGGCGGTGATGTGGCTGCCGCTGATGGCCGCGAACCGTTCCCCCTGGGCCCACACGTCGGCGGGGAGTTCGTATCCCGGCGGCCCGGCGATGGTGAAGTCCATCCCCAAGAGGGTCGCGCCGAAGAGGAGCGAGGTCGCCACGTTGTTCCCGTCGCCGATGAAGGCCAGTTTGCGCCCCGTCAGGTCCACCCCCTTGTTCTCGATGATGGTCAGGAAGTCGGCCAGTCCCTGGCAGGGGTGGTTGTAGTCGGAAAGGCCGTTGATGACCGGTACGGAGGAGTATTCCGCCAGGGTGAGGATGTCGGAGTGGGCGAAGACCCGCGCCATGATGCCGTCCACGTAGCGGGAGAGGACGCGGGCCACGTCGGGGACGCTCTCCCGTTTGCCAAGTTGGATTTCAAAGGGTGAGAGGTAGAGGGCCTGTCCTCCCAGGTGGATCATCCCCATCTCGAAGGAAACGCGGGTGCGGAGGGAGGGTTTCTGGAAGAGCAGGCCCAGGGTCTTGCCCTTGAGGATGGGGCGGTTGCCCCCGGCCTTCCACTCGGCCTTCAGTTCGAGGGCCTGGGCGAGCAGGCGACGCAGTTCGTCAGGGGTGAGATCTGCCAGGCTGAGAAAGTGCTCCATCGTGGCCTCCGAGTTGGTTTTGGGGATAGTATACCACAAATGGTAATGAATACAACGGGGAGTGGCGACGCCTGGGGCATTTCAAAGTTCTTACGCTTACGGTCAAAGGGGTAGGCGATGACACTGCCATCGCCTACCCCGTGCCCTCCAACAGCGAATGCAACGGCTCAATCTGCGCCAGGATGGTCGTCCGCCACCTGCTCTTCGCTGACAGCCGCGTTTTGCTCCGCCATTCGGGCGACTATTTGCTTCTGTGCCATCTTCGGTCCGCCGAGATGGAAGGACTCTCACCGGCTGTGACGTGCGACGCATCTACGCGGTGCGTCGCACGTTCGTCTTGTAGATTTGTGTGATTTCCTGAATTGTGATAAGATAATTCCATCTGACGGAATCTTCGTTACAGATTTGGGGAGAAGTGATTCGGTGTCTGAAACTACCTCATCGGCCCTGACCGGGCGAGAGGCGTATCTGGTGCGCAGCCTCGCGGCTGCCGGACGGCAGATGTTCACTGTGGAAGATGCGGCCGCTATCCTGCCGGACAGTCGCCCGACCGTCCGCAAGATACTCCATCGCCTGTGTGCGGCCCGCTGGATCGAACGGCTGGAACGGGGCAAATATCGCCTGCTCCCGCTGGCAGCCGGCCCGGAAGGGGAGTGGGCCGAACACGAGTTCCTGATTGCCGCCACGTTGGTATCCCCCTACTACCTGGCCTACGGCACTGCCCTCGCCTACTACGGGTATAGCGAACAGCCCATCGGCCCGGTTTGGGTAGCCACCACCCGCCGCAAGTCTCCAGTGGCAATAGGGGGAGTGACGTATCGCTTCGTCACCCTGACTCCGCACAAGTTTTTTGGTTATCATCCGGTCGAAATTCTGGGGCAGGAGATCCAGATTGCCGAACGAGAAAAGGCCATCGTTGATGCGCTGGAT
Source organism: Anaerolineae bacterium (assembly GCA_027079895.1). Lineage (GTDB taxonomy): Bacteria > Chloroflexota > Anaerolineae > B4-G1 > B4-G1 > JALWUZ01. Next base: position 2,899 of record JALWUZ010000078.1, on the reverse strand, counting down.
CATCCCCGATACGCCGGAGGTGGTTTGGAGGGGGGCAAAGCACTGTGGTTCGGTCGCATGGAACTCGATCTGGAGAAACTGGTTGATTACGCCGAGCGTTTGGGAAACCGCACCGCCGCTCAACGGCTGGGGTTCTGGATGGAAACGCTGGGGTTTGGTTCGGGGGCTCTGCTCGGCCGCCTGGAACGACTGCGTACCCGGAACTATGGCCTGTTGGAGCCGCGTGGCCCCAAAGAAGGGATACGCAACAGCCGCTGGCGGCTCATCGTCAACGTGCCGGAGCGGCAACTGTTAGAATGGAAGGAACATTGAAATGATCTCGGAAATCAAAGTCGCATGTGTGCATTGCGGTTGGGCCAGGAATATGTTATACTACCCGCGCTCGCGGTGATGGCCCGCGCCTCGCGTCACGCTCGACCCGATTTCGTCCTTCGGATGCCGCGACCCTCCGGTTCACCGGGTGGGCAGCGGCTGATCCCCCATCAAGCATCGAGGAGGAACAAGTATGTCTGCCAAAAAGTCATCCCACGACGTTCGTATGAGCCGGCGCCGCCGGATGACGGTCGCGCTGGCGCTGATAATCGCCGTGCTGGGTGCCATCGCGTGGCACGGATGGCGTCCTGACCGGCCCCGCGCCCCTCTCGTCACCTCGAACCTGACTCAAGGGGTGAGCGGGCCACTGTCCACTGCACCGGAAGAGCCTCACGCCCGCCGGATGCAGTCCATCCCGGCCAGCGCGGATGATGAGGAGGGCCCGGCCAGACGGGCCGACTACTTCTTCGAGCAACGGGCGTTTCCGCTCCACTCCCTGCCGACCGGCGCCCGCCTCAAGGCGCTCGAGTACACCGCCCGCATGCCGCTCCACGTCGCCTCGCCGGGCGCCACCTGGCAACTGGTCGGCCCGGCGCCGATGAAAAATTCCTACCTGGGCGGGGTGAAAGTGGACGTCAGCGGGAGGGTCACGGCCTTGGCGGTGGACCCCAGCGATAGCAGCGGCAATACCGTCTACCTCGGAGCGGCCCAGGGAGGGGTCTGGAAGACGACCAACGGCGGGGACTCCTGGACACCGCTGACGGACAAGCAGGCGTCGCTGGCAATCGGAGCCATTGCCCTGGCGCCCAGCAACCCGCAGATCATCTACGTCGGCACCGGAGAGCCGAACAGCGGCCTGGACAGTTACTACGGAGCCGGCATCCTCAAGTCCACCGACGGCGGAGCCACCTGGACTCGCCTGGGAGCCAACGAATTCACCGGAGCGGGCATCAGCGCGATCGTCGTCCATCCGACCAACCCCGACCTGGTCTACGTCGCCTCCTCCGCCAAAGTCATCGGCGGACGCGCCCCCACGACCGGCATCTTCCGCTCCACCGACGGGGGGCAGACCTGGACCGGCCTGCTGGGCTGCAACGGCTGCTCCGCCTCGGACCTGGTCATGTCCCCCGACAACTCGCAGACTCTCTACGCGGCCTTCGACGGGATAGGCATCTACAAGACGACCGACGGCGGCGCCAATTGGAACAAGTTGTCCAACGGCCTGACCGGTTTCAACTTCGGGCGCATCGAGTTGGGCATCGGGAGCAAGAACGGCCAGGATTACCTCTACGCCGGCTTCCACGTGATGATCCAGGGGCAGTACGACGGCCCCGGCCTCTTTCGCAGCACCGACGGCGGCGCGTCCTGGACGCAGTTCGCCACGCCCTACCCCAACTACTGCACCCAGCAGTGCTGGTACGACAACGTGATCGGCGTGGACCCCAACGACGCCACCATCATCTACCTCGGCGGTTCGGCGGCCTACAATTTCCGGGTCAGCCCGCCGACCATCAAGCAGGTCTTCGTCAAGAACACCGACGGCGGCACCACCTCCACCTGGTACGACCTGACCCCCCAGACGGGCGGCGCGGCCAACAAATCGCTCCACCCGGACGCGCACGCCATCGCCTTCGGGCCGGACGGCTCCATCTGGGTCGGCACCGACGGCGGAGTCGCCCGCTCCCGCGACGGCGGTCTGACCTGGGAGCACAAGAACACCAACTTGGCGACGCTCCAGTTCACCGGCATCGCCGTCCATCCGACCGACTCCAGCGTGCTCTTCGGCGGTATGCAGGACAACAACAAGGCGGTCTACAGCGGCAGCGGGACGACCTGGAACGCCCGCGACGCCGGCGATGGCGGGTTCGCGGTCATTGACCCCTACGACCCGAAGTACTTCTACGGCTCGCGGTTCGGCATCTCTTTCCAGCGGAACGACCAGAGCGGCGACGAGCCGAACGCCCCCAACTGGAACGTGGACTGGCCGGTCAAGACCAACGGCATAGACCCCAACGACCGCGCCCTGTTCTACGCCCCCTTCGCCGCCGACCCGTCCACGGCCGGCGTGCTCTACTACGGCACCTACCGCCTCTACCGCACCACCGACCGGGGGGAAAGTTGGACGGCCATCAGCGGCGACCTGACGGCCAGCCAGTACGGGAAGATCTCCGCCATCGCCGTCGCCCCGTCCGCGTCGGGGACGGTCTACGTCGGCAGCAGCGACGGCAAGGTTCACGTCACCACCAACGCCGGGAGCGGCAACACCTTCACCGACATTACCAAGTCCCCCCTGCCCGGTCGTTACGTGAGCGACCTGGCGGTGGATCCGCAGAACGACCAGGTGGCCTACGTCACCTTCAGCGGCTTCAACTCCAACACCCCCGGCAGCCCCGGCCACGTCTTCAAGACGACCGACCGCGGGGCCACCTGGAGCGACATCAGCGGCAACCTGCCGGATATTCCGGTCTCGACCATCGTGCTGGACGGCGGCACGCTCTACGTGGGCACCGACACCGGCGTCTACGTCAGCGAGAACGGCGGGGCGACCTGGAGCGCGTTCAACGACGGCCTGCCGCTGGTGGCGGTG
>JALWUZ010000077.1 GCA_027079895.1 Anaerolineae bacterium | reverse complement strand
TGGTGATGGTGACCAGTCCGGCGAGTAACGAACACCAAGACATCGCGCGGTTTCTGACCACGATTTTGAGTATCTACGTAGAGACGCAGCAACTCGGCGTCATACGGCCGGCGCCGTTCCAAATGAAGTTGCCCGACAGTGGGCGTGAACCGGACTTGCTGTTTGTCGCCACAGAACACCTAGAGCGATTGAAGACGACTTACCTGGACGGCCCGGCGGACTTGGTGGTGGAGATCGTCTCACCGGAGAGCGTGGGCCGTGACCGAGGGGAGAAGTTCTACGAGTACGAACAAGGCGGAGTGTCGGAGTACTGGCTGGTGGATCCGCTCCGCCGACGGTTCGAGGCCTATCATCTCGATGAGCAGGGATTCTACCGCTCGCTGTTCAGCGGGGCAGAGGGGCGGTACGACTCCCAGGTGCTCACCGGCTTCTGGCTGCGGGTCGAGTGGCTGTGGCAGGAGCCTTTGCCGGTCGTCGAGGATGTTCTCCTGGAAGTAGGGGGAGAAACCTACGCCCAACGCTGGATTATGCGTCTGCGAGAGCGGGGGTTCTTGGGTTAGCGATTTCTGATACGCGGATTGGGAGCATGAATTGCATAAGGTGCCGCTCGACGGTTCGAGGCCTATCATCTCGATGAGCAGGGGTTATACCGCACGCTGTTCAGCGGGTCAGAGGGGCGGTACGACTCCCAGGTGCTCACCGGCTTCTGGCTGCGGATCGAATGGCTGTGGCAGAGACCTCTGCCGCGGACGTTGGAAGTGGTGCGCGAGTTGGGGTTGATCTAGGGCTCTGCCCTGGTGGAGGGCAAGGCGATGGCGACGCGAGAGTTGGAGAGGCAGGAACAGGTGGCTGTGGCGGAACCCTGGCATTGGGTCGCCGCGGCTGCGCCGCCCGTGCGGACGCTGGATGTGCCGACCGGTGACTCCCCGGCGTTGCCCCTTCAGATGACCTACGAGGAGTTCCTGGCCTGGGCCGATGAGGACAGGTTGGCCGAGTGGGTGGCGGTGCCCGGCGCGGATGTAGGAGTGGTGATGATGGCCAGTCCGGCGAGTGACAAACACCAAGATATTGCCGACTTTCTGGTGAGCGTGTTGCGCCCTTTTGTGGAGACGCATGCTCTTGGGGTAGTTCGCAGTGCGCCGTTTCAGATGAAGTTGCCCGGCAGTGGGCGCGAGCCGGACTTGTTGTTCGTCGCTACGGAACACCTGGAGCGGTTGAAGGCAACCTACCTGGACGGGCCGGCGGACCTGGTGGTGGAGATCGTCTCACCGGAGAGCGTAGGTCGTGACCGGGGGGAGAAGTTCTACGAGTACGAGCGGGGCGGAGTGTCGGAGTATTGGCTGGTAGATCCGCTCCGCCGACGGTTCGAGGCCTATCATCTCGATGAACGGGGGTTCTACCGCTCGCTGTTCAGCGGGGCAGAGGGGCGGTACGACTCCCAGGTGCTCACCGGCTTCTGGCTGCGGGTCGAGTGGTTGTGGCAAAGTCCCCTGCCCCGGACGTTGGAGGTGGTGCGCGAGTTGGGGCTGATCTAGGGCTCTGCCCACGCGGAGGGCAAGGCAATGGCGACGCGAGAGTTGGAACGGCAGGAACAGGTGGCTGTGGCGGAACCCTGGCATTGGGTCGCCGCGGCTGCGCCGCACGTGCGGACGTTGGATATGCCGACCGGCGACTCTCCGGTGTTGCCTCTTCGGATGACATACGAGGAATTCCTGGCCTGGGCCGATGAGGACAGGTTGGCCGAGTGGGTGGCGGTGCCCGGCGCAGATGTAGGAGTGGTGATGATGACCAGTCCGGCGAGTATGAGACATCAAGACGTTTCGGGCTTCTTGGAGAGTATATTGCGTTCCTTCGTGGAGACCTATGACTTGGGCGTGGTGCTCAGTGCGCCGTTCCAGATGAAGTTGCCCGACAGTGGACGCGAGCCGGACTTGTTGTTCGTCGCTATGGAACACCTGGAGCGGTTGAAAGCAACCTACCTGGACGGCCCGGCGGACCTGGTTGTGGAGATCGTCTCACCGGAGAGTGTGGGGCGTGACCGGGGAGAGAAGTTCTACGAGTACGAGCAGGGTGGGGTGTCGGAGTACTGGCTGGTGGACCCGCTCCGCCGACGGTTCGAGGCCTATCATCTCGATGAGCAGGGGTTCTACCGCTCGCTTTTCGACGGGGCAGAGGGACGATACGATTCCCAGGTGCTCACCGGCTTCTGGTTGCGGGTCGAGTGGCTGTGGCAAAGTCCCCTGCCCCGGACGTTGGAAGTGGTGCGCGAGTTGGGGCTGATCTAGGGCTCACCCCGTGGAGGGCTAGGCGATGGCGACGCGAGAGTTGGAACGGCAGGAACAGGTGGCTGTGGCGGGACCCTGGTACTGGGTCGCCGTGAATGCTGCGCCGCCCGTGCGGACGCTGGATGTGCCGACCGGCGACTCTCCGGTGTTGCCTCTTCGGATGACATACGAGGAATTCCTGGCCTGGGCCGATGAGGACAGGTTGGCCGAGTGGGTGG
>JALWUZ010000076.1 GCA_027079895.1 Anaerolineae bacterium | reverse complement strand
GGTCGAGGGGGAGGCCGGGGTGGGCAAGACCCGCCTGGTCGGGGAGGTCGCCGCCGGCGCACGCTGGCGCGGGATGCGGGTCGGGGTTGGCAAGGCCGTTCCCGACGCCGCTCCCTACCAGCCGCTGACCGAGGCCCTGCTGCCGCTGCTGACCTCTCTGCGCGTCTCCCAACTGGCCGCGCTGGTGCGGCCGCTCTGGTTGAGCGCGGTCGCGCCCCTTCTGCCGCCCATCGCCGCCCTCCCCGACCTGCCGGAGTTGCCCGCCCTGGACCCGCAGCGCGAACAGGAGCGGCTGTGGGAGGGGCTGGCCCGCTGCCTGAACGGACTGGCGACCGGCGCCCCCCTGGTGTTGATTATCGAAGACCTCCACCAGGCCGACGAGGCGACCCGCGCCGCGCTGCTCCACCTGGCCCCCCGCCTGCGGGAGAGCCGCCTCCTGATCCTGCTCACCTGCCGCACTGCCGAGGCCCGCGAGCGGCCCGCCGTCTGGGAGACGCTGGACGCGCTCGACCGGGTGTCCCCCATCCGGCGGGTGCGCCTCTCCTCCTTCGACATCGCCGAGACCGCCGACTTGGTCGGGCGGGCGTTGGGCGTCGCCCCGGAGCGGGAGGTGCTCTCTTTCGCCGGGCGACTGTGGTCTGAGACCGGCGGCAACCCTCTGTTCCTGGTCGAGATGCTCAAATCGCTCATCGAGGAGGGGACGCTGACCCGCACCGAGAGCGGCGAGTGGCGTTTCCCTCCGCCCGACGTCCCCCTGCCGCACGTCGCCTCGCTCCCGACCATCGTCGGCGGACGGCTGGCCCGGCTGTCGCCGACGGAGCGGGCGGTGTTGGAGTTGGTGGCGGTGCTGTGCGATGAGGCCGAGTTCCCCGTCCTCGCCCGCGCCGCCGACGACCCCTCCGCCCTGCTGCCGGCGTTGGAGGAGTTGGTCCGCCGGGGCTTCCTGGTCGAAGTCGAGGCCGAGGCCCGTTACTGCTTCGAGCACGGCCTGGTGCGGGAGATCGTCTACCAGGCCATCGCCCCCCAACGGCGGCAGACGCTCCACGCCCGCGTCGGCGACGTGCTGGAGGAACTTCATCCCGAACGGGTCGAATCGCTGGCCCTCCACTTCTACCGGGGAGGCATCCGGCATAAGGCCCTGACTTACGCCCTGCAAGCCGGAGAGCAAGCCCAGGCGGTCTACGACTACAAGTCCGCGCTGGGACACTACCGGCGGGCGTTGGCCCTGGTCGGCGACGACCCGGCGGCCCGCTGGGAGGTGCTGGCCCGGCAGGAGCGGGCCTTGAGCACCCTGGGGCGGCGGAGTGAGCAGGGCGAGGTGCTGGACGAGATGGCGCGTCTGGCGGAGCGTCTCGCCGACCACGTGCGACAGGCCCGGACGTACCTCCGACAAGGCTGGCGGGAGGTGCTGGCCGGTCAGCCACGCGCGGCCCTGTCGCTGCTCGACCGGGCCGCCGAACTGGCCCGCGCCGCGGGCGACCGTGACCTCATCGGCGAGTGCCTGACCTCTGAGGCCCGCGCCTGGTGGCGCATCGGCGACGTGGCCCGCTGTCAGGCCGCCGTCGAGGAGGCTCAGGCCATCTTCCTGGAGACCGGCAACCGCCGGGGCAAGGCCGGCGTGCTCAACATGCTGGGCAACCTGCACCTGGGGCTGACCGGCAACTACTCCCAGGCGTTGGCCTACTTTGAGGAACTCGAATGCACCGAGCGGGAACTGAGGAACCGCTACCGGGTAGCGGCGGCTCAGGCCAACGCCGGCATCGCCCGCGCTCTGCTGGGGCGTCATCGCCGCTCGCAAGAGGCGTTGGCGGCCGCGCTCCAGACGATGATCCGCGTCGGAGACCGCAACTGGCAGGGCATCATCCTCCACTGGCAGGGGGTGAATCACTACGAACTGGGAGATTTGGCCCAGGCGCAGGCGACGGCGGAGGATGCCCTGGCGATCTTCCGCGCGGTCGGCGACTCCAACTTCGAAATCGAGGCCTTGCGTCTGCTGGGCCAGATTGCGCTGGCGCGGAACGAGCCGGAGGTGGCCAGTGACTACTTTCGACAGTCCGTCGAGGTCGCCCAGGCCAATCAGCAGACGGCGGACCAGGCGGTGAGTCAAGCGTACCTGGCCGTGGCCTACCTGCGCCTGGGACGCAGCGCGGAGGCCGACCGCCTTTCGGAGCAGGCCGTCGCAATGTTGGACAGTCTGGGTGGGGAACTCGGCCACGTGCGGGAAGTCCACTTCGGACGGTATCAGGTCGTCGCGGCGACGGAGGGCCCTGAGGCGGCCTGGCCCTACCTGGAGCGGGCCTACCGCGTCTTGCAGGCCCTGGCCGCCGACATTGACGACCCCGGCCTGCGCCGTTCCTTCCTGGAGGACGTGAGCGAGAATCGGGTCATCCTGACCGCCTACCGTCTCGGACGCCCTCCGACCGTCCTCCACCCCTACCGGCAGCGCGTCCGCCTCCCCCGCGCCGACGCGCCCACCGGACGCCCCCTGCGCGACGACGAGTACGTCAC
>JALWUZ010000075.1 GCA_027079895.1 Anaerolineae bacterium | reverse complement strand
GGGGTGTTGCCTGTTCACCGGCGACGGATAAATCCGCCGCCTGGGTTTTGGCCCCATACCCAGGCAACGGATTCATCCGTTGCCGCAAAGCGTGGGAACGCGAGCGTCACGCTCGCGCCAGCGCGGGTGTGTCGCCTGTTTACCGGCGACGGGTGAATCCGCCGCCTGGGTTCAGGCCGCATGCCCAGGCAGCGGATTCATCCGCTGCCGCCCCCTCCCCCCGCCGCGTTCAATGGGTGTAAGAATGATGAAACCCCAAATCCTCCCGTTGCCGGAAGGTCTCCTCCAGTTCCTCCGTCAGATGGGCGCCGAAGCGGTACTGGAACGGCCACATACTCTTCCGGTGCGAAATGCCCACCCGGTCGCCGTCGTGCAGGACGGTATGCTGTCCGGTCTCCAGGCCGGGCAAAGCCGCCAGGTTGCCGTTGACGAAAATAATCCCCAATTCCTCGGCCGGGATGCCCAGGCGGGCGATCAGGTCGCCGATGGTGATGTCATCGGGCAGTTCCGGGTGCAACTGGGCGTAACTGCCCTGGCTGGCCTCACCGGCGTACCGGGCCACCGGGCCGTAGAGCCAGACTTCTATCCTCATTTCGAGACCTCCTCGTTGCATTTCCTCGACACGCCGTTCAGTCCAGGTGGGCGATGGTGACACCCGCGCCCCCTTCCCCCTCCCGGCCGGGCTCGTAGTCGCTGACGTCCGGGTGGGCCTTCAGAAAATCCCGCACCGCCTGACGCAACGCCCCGGTGCCCTTGCCGTGAATGATGTGAATCAGCGGCAGCCCAGCCTGTAACGCGCCGTCCAGATGCCGGTCCAGCCGCTCCAACGCCTCCTCGACGGTGCAGCCCCGCAGGTCGAGCCGGACGCCGGGCGAGGGGGCGGCGTAGACGTAGGCCGGTTCCGGCTCCGGCTCCGCGCGGGGGGCAGCCCGCAGTTCCAACATATCGAGCCGCACGCGGGTACGGGCCGGCCCGACCTGCACCTCCGCCTCCCGCCCGTCCGCGCCGACGGAGAGCACCTGGCCAGTGGTGCTCAGCGGGCGCACCCAGACGGTATCCCCGGCCTGGATGGGCCGCTGCGGGGGCAGTGGAATCTCCGTCCACTCCGGCGCGGCGGTCTCCAACTCGTCCGTCAGCGCGGCGATGGCCTGCTCGACGGCCCCGATCTCCTCCAGCGGCACGGCGGCGGCCTGGAGCCGTCGCTTGAGACGGCGCACCTCGGCCTGCAACGTCTCCAACTCCTCCTGGGCCACCGCGCGGGCCTGGGCCAGAATCTCCTCCCGCTCCCGCTCGATGGCGGCCCAGCGGTCGCGCAGCCGCCGGGCCAGACGTTCCGCCTCGACGCGGGCGGTGTAGGCCGCGTCCCGCGCCTGGGCCGCCTGCACCCGCAGCCGGTGGATGTCGTTCAGCATCGCCTCGGTTTGGAGCGCGTCCGGGGCGACCTGCTGCCGGGCCTCCTCCACCAACGCGGCGGGCATCCCCAGCCGCCGGGCGATGGCGAGGGCGTTCGAGCGGCCCGGCAGGCCGATGGTCAGTCTGTAGGTCGGGCTCAACGTCTCCGGGTCGAACTCGACGCTGCCGTTGCGCACGCCGGGGGTCAGTTGGGCGTAGGCCTTCAGTTCCGGGTAGTGGGTGGCGACGAGGGTCGTCGCCCCACGACGGCGGAAGTGGTCGAGCAGGGCGCGGGCCAGCGCGGCCCCTTCGGCGGGGTCGGTGCCGGCCCCCAGTTCGTCCAGCAGAACCAGGCTGCGCTCGTCGGCCCGGTCGAGAAAGGAGAGGATGTTGGTCAGGTGGGCGGAGAAGGTGGAAAGGTTCTGTTCGATGGACTGCTCATCGCCGATGTCGGCGTAGACGGCCTCGAAGTAGGGCAGCGACGAGCCGGGGGCGACCGGCAGGTGCAGCCCCGCCTGGGCCATCAGCGCGAGCAGTCCGACGGTCTTCAGCGTGACGGTCTTGCCGCCGGTGTTGGGGCCGGTGATGACCAGGACGTGGGTCTCGTCGTCCAGCACCACGTCAATCGGCACCACCCGCTGCGGGTCGAGCAGGGGATGGCGGGCCCTGAAGAGCCGCAGGGGGCGGCCCGGCGCGGTGATGGTGGGAGCGGTGGCCGCCAACTTCTCCGCGTACCGCGCCTGGGCCAGAGCCAGGTCGAGGTCGGCCAGCGCGTCCACCGTCTGCTCGATCTCCCGCTCCCGCGCGGCGACCATCCCGCCGAGGCGGGCCAGGATGCGGTCCACCTCCCGCCGCTCCGCCATTTGAAGTTCGCGCCAGCGGTTGTTGAGTTCGACGACCGCCAGCGGCTCGACGAACACCGTCGCGCCGGAGGCGGAAACGTCGTGGACGATGCCCCGGATGCGCCCCTTGAAGTCCGCCTTGAGGGGGATGACGTAGCGTCCCTCTCGTTGGGTGATGATCGGCTCTTGCAGAAAAGCGGCGTTCCCCGGCGAGCCGATGATAGCCTGCAATTTCCCCCGCAACCGCTCGTGGGCGGCCCGTTCCTCGCGGCGCAGGCGGGCCAGTTCCGGGGAGGCGTCGTCCCGCACCTCACCCTGCTCGTCCAGGCAGCGTTCGATTTCAGCGATTAAGTCGGCGCAGGGACGCAGCCGCCCGGCGATGTCGGCCAGGAGGGGATACTGCTCCTTCAGGCGGCCCAGGGTGCGGCGGAGGGCGCGGGCGCCGGCCAGCGTGTCCCGAACGTCGAGCAAATCCGGCGGCAGCAGCAGACTGCCGCGTCGGGCCGCCTGCGCCAGCGGGCGGATGTCGTGGACGCCGTCCAGCGAGAGGCCGGGCCGCTCGTCCAGCAGGGCGCGGGCCTCGGTGGTGATGTCCAGGCGGCGGCGAATCTCCTGCGGTTCGGTCGCCGGGCGGAGGGCGCGGGCCCGCTCCTCCCCGGCAGAAAAGTCGCTCAACCGCGCCAGGCGGTCGAGGACTTTGGGAAACTCCAATGTGGTCAGGTGCTTGCTATCCACCGGGCAGGTTCAGGTCGTAGACGTAGATGGCGGGGGGGCGGCGCAGGAACCAAAAGGACTGGATGAAGTAGTGAATGCGGAGCACCTGATTGAAAGCCGGCCGCAAGTAAGCGCGGTCGTGGGCGGCGGGGGCCCAGCCGTAGCCGAGGGCGGCGAAGAGCAGGGAGGCCACCAGGACGCCGATGAGGGTGTAGACCAGCAGCCCCCCCAGGTTGTCCAGGATACCGAGGGCCGGGAGGCTGGTTTCCGGGAAAGTCACCTTGACCAGCAGCCCCAGGATGATCCAGAACAGCAGCCAGAGGACGAGGAAAGCGAGCGACATTGCCGCCCGGTCAATCCCCTGCCCGATGACGACGTTCACGTTGCCGTGCAGCAACTGGCGGATGGCGCCGGTGTAGGGTGAGATGGAGGGGTAGAGGGTAGCGGCCAGCCCCGTAGTGATGTAGAGCACGCCCACCGTCAGCAGTCCGCGCACCAGTCCCTTGCTGTAGCCGACGGCGGCGAAGGGGACGATGACGAAAGCGAGCAGAATGTCCAGGGCGGTGGTGGCCGGCACCAGGAACTTGAAGGCGACAATGGAGACGGTGCCCAGCGTGCCGATGACGAGCAGCGGAATGGCTTTTTGGTGGGACTCGTCCTGTGAGTGTGGCATAGTCGGCCTCCTGACGGTTCGCGGGAGCGGGGACTACTTCCCCTGCGCCCGCTCCCAATCTTGCAGGAACTTCTCCACCCCCGCGTCGGTGAAGGGGCTGCGGATCATCTTCTGCAAGACGCCGAAGGGCATGGTGATGATGTCCGCGCCGACCAGGAGCGCGTCCAGGACGTGGGCCGGGTGGCGGATGCTGGCCGCCAGCACCTGACAATCGAAGCCGTAGTTGTCGAAGATCTCCCGCGCCTGGGCGACCACTTCCATGCCGTCGAGACCGGCGTCGTCCATCCGCCCGACGAAGACGGAGGCGTAAGTAGCCCCGGCTTTGGCGGCCAGGTAGGCTTGATTGGCGGAAAAGATCAGGGTGGCGTTGACACGTCCGTTCGGCCAGGCGGAGATCTCCTTCATCGCCTTCAGCCCCTCGACGGTGACGGGGATTTTGACGAAGACGTGCTCCGACCAGGAGAGGATTTCGCGGGCCTCCTCGATCATCCCGGCGGCGTCGGTGCTCAGCACCTCCGCGCTCACCGGCCCCTGGACGATGGAGACGATCGCCAGGGTGTTCTCCTTGAGGTCGGCGGTGCCGGCCCGCATCATCAGCGTGGGGTTGGTGGTGACGCCGTCGAGTATGCCCCAGGCGGCGGCCTCGCGGACCTCGTCAATGCTCGCGGTGTCCAGGAAAATCTGTGCCATTGACGTACCTCCTGTTGATTCTGGTGTCCGGCGGCTGCAAGTGTACCATAGGTTGGGGGGATGGCAAATCAGGTGCGACGCGACCTCGTCGTCGCTGCGGTTGACCGGTAACTGTTCCGATGTTATACTCCCCCCAGACCCAGGCACGACGCAGGCCGCAACCGGGGGCGCGTTACGGTGTTTTTACCGCTGAGAGCCACGTCCCCGGAGGCGGCGAGAGGCTGACCCGATGACCGTCGAGAGCGATTCGGTACTCATCGCCCGCGCTAAAGAGGACCCGGAGGCGTTCGGCTTGCTGTACGAGCGGTACGTTGACCGCGTCTACAATTACATCTACTATCGCACCGGCAATCACCACGACGCCGAGGATCTGACGGCGCGGACGTTCTATCGGGCCCTGAAGCACTTCCACAACTACGTGGATCAGGGTGCGCCATTCATCGCCTACCTGTACCGCGTAGCGCACAACGTGGTGGCGAACTGGCACCGGGACAGGAGCCGCCGTCCGGTCGTCTCCCTCGACGATCTGCTGGTGTCCACGCTTGAGCACGACGACCCGCGCTCCGCTGCCGAAGAGAAAGAGGAACGGGAGCGGTTGCTGGCCGCAGTGCGCCGCCTGCCCCCAGACCGGCAGCAGTTGATCATCCTCAAGTTCGTTGACCAGATGAGCAACGCCGAGATCGCTCAAGTGATGGGCCGGTCCGTCGGGGCCATCAAGTCGCTCTATCACCGGACGCTGATCGCCCTGCGGGAGGAGTTGGGGGCGGAATTTGCAGGAGGAGAGCCGTGAGGAGTAAGAAGCAGATCGTGGAGGCATTGGCAGCCCACGCCGACAGCCTGGTCGCCGGGACGACGGCCGCGCCGCCCCCCGTTGTCTTGACGGCGGAGGAGCAGGCCCAGGTCGCCCCGCTGATGCAACTCGCCGTTCAGTTGCACCGTCAGATGCAGCCGGTACACCCGTCGGCGGCCTTCGTGCAGAGCCTGGGGCGCGAACTGGTGGCGAACGCCCGACAGCAGGTCTCGTTCAGCCGCCGGCTCCGCCGGGCGACGCTGATCGGCGCGGCGGCGGTCGGCTCGCTGCTGTCCATCGCCTCGGTGATCGGGGCGATCGTGTTCGTCGTGGCCCGGAGACGCACGCGGGCGCAGATGGCGACGGCCTGAGACGGCTCACTGCCCGCCGTCCGCCCACCCGCTCCGCTGCACCTCGTCCCATACCTCCCCGAACACGTTGGGAGCATACGGATACACCAACTCCAACATCCGCACCCCCACTTCACGAATCTCCCACTGGGCGGCGGGCGAGATGCGCAGCCGGAAGAAGTGCAGCAACTCCCGGAAGTTCATCGTGACGACGATCCGAGTCGCCGTCCCGTTCGGCAACACGAAACGGGCGTCCTCCTTGCGGATTCCCAGCTCCCTCAGGGCACGGTAAGCGGCCCGCACGTTCTCCGCGAACCCCTCCCAAATCTCCCGCGCCGCCTTGTTTTCCGCGATGGCCGGCGGCAGCACCCATTCTGGGTCGTCCATCGCCACGTATCGCTGGCTTTCCTGGGAGTAACTGGCGAGGCGGTGGCGCACCAACTGGTGCGAACAGGCCCGCGAGATGCCGCTGACCTCGAAGGTCGCCGCGGCGTGCTCGATCAGGCTCAGATGCCCCTCCCGGATGCGGGCCCGCAGGAACTTCCCCGGCTCCCCGCGCCCCGCGCTGCGATAACAGACCCGCCCGGCGTGTTCCAACAACTCCTCCGGCGTCCCCTTCCCCCGCAGGTAGCGGGTGATGGCGAGCAACTCAACTTCCACGGCAGACCCCCTCTCCGGCGAACTCCCGCGCTCCGGTGTCCACGAAGCCGACGGACTCCGCCAACGCGATACTGGCCTTGTTCCCCCGATTGACCACGTACAACGGCTGCCGCCCCGAACGCACCACCCAGGTTGTGCAGGCCAGCAGCACCGCCTGTCCCCATCCGCGCCGCCGGGCGTCTGGGGCCGTGCGCACGAACAACTCGGCGAAGTGCGGCGAGGCCCAACTGATGCCCGCCTCCGCCGCCACCTCCCCCTGCGAGCGGATGATGAAACGGGGCAGGTCTCGCGGGCCCATCTCCGCCTCGACCAGGATGTTGATGGAGAACGGCATGCGGAACAGGTCCAGTTGGTAGATGTGGTTGACCTCCGGCCTCTCGATCTCCATCACCTCGGTGACCGGTTCCCGCAGGTCCGGCGTCGTGACGATGTAGTAAGGGCGGTGCGGCACCAGCGCCTCCCGTAGCAGCGTGACCGCCACCCGCGCGTCCGGCGTGCGCAGCACCACCGTCGGCGCGAACAACCGCTGTCCCGTCTGGCAGATGGCGACGAACCCGTCGGGCCGCCCGTCCCGTCCCTCGTGAACGTGCAACCGGGTGCGCTTGTCGTCGTGGTAGAAAGCGTAGTAGACCGCCAGCGCGTCCGTCGGGGCGGAGAAGTGGAGCAACTGGCGCACTTTCAAACGGAGACTTTCCAAATCGGCCATCTTATGCTATCATCCTTCCGCCATGCGCACCGGTGATATGGAACCGCTGGTAGCAGGAGCCCGCGAACTGGGCCTCGTCCTCGGCGAGCGCACCCTGGCCGCCTTCGACCTGTACCGTCGGGAACTGGCGGACTGGAACACCCGCTTCAACCTGACCGCCATCACCGACCGCGAGGGGATACTGGTGCGCCACTTCCTGGATTCCCTCTCCTGCCTCCGCGCCCTACCGCGCCGGGAACTGTCCGCCGGCGCACGGGTGATTGACCTGGGCACCGGCGCGGGCTTCCCCGGCCTCCCCCTCAAAATCATCTGCCCCGGAATGCGCCTGACGCTGTTGGAGGCCACTCACAAGAAAGTCGTCTTCCTGCGGCACCTCATCGGCCTCCTGGGATTGAAGGGGGTCGTGGTCATCCACGGGCGGGCGGAGACCCTGGGGCGCGACCCGGCCCACCGCGAGCGGTACGACTGGGCTCTGGCCCGCGCGGTGGCGGAGATGCCGACGTTGGCCGAATACCTCCTGCCGCTGGTGCGGGTCGGGGGCGCGGCCCTGGCCCAGAAAGGCGACCGCGCCGCCGCCGAAGTCCACGCCGCCGACCGGGCCATCACTACCCTGGGGGGGCGGGTGCGGCAACTGCTGCCCGTCCACCTGCGCGGCCTGGCGGAGACCCGCTACCTGGTCATCGTGGACAAGGTGGCCGCCACGCCGGAGAAATATCCCCGGCGGCCCGGTATACCCTCTAAGAGGCCGCTGTGACCCCCTCCCATCAGCGGCGCACCAGCACGTACCGCCCGCGCGTCGTCGTCGAAGTCGCCGTGTAGAGATAGGTCGCCGGGCCGACGAGCACCAGATCGGCGTGGCCGATGCCCCAGTTGTTCGCCACGTCCATGATGACCGGATTGCCGGGGTACTTCTCCCAGGGGCCGTCAATCGCCGGGCCGACGCTGCGGGCGAACCCCAGGCCGAACTGGTCATCTACGACGGTCGGGTCGCTGGGCCCGCGCACTCCCTCGTAGGCCATGTAGTAGTGGTCGCCCACCCGCACCACGTCGGCGGAGGAGATGGTGCGGTACTCGAAGTAGGGATTGGCGTCTGCGCCGCGAGCCTCCGGCGGGCCGTAGCCGTTCTCCGCGCCGAAGAGCGGGTTGGACGCGCACCACCGCAGCCCGCCGGCCCCGGCGTACCGGCTCCCCTTCAGACAGCCCATGTGACCGGGGTCACGTCCCAGGCCGACGAAGACATACAGCGTCTCCCCCTCCACGTAGAGGCCCGGAGGCGCACCGACCAGGCAGTTGCCGTATTCCGCCTCGTTGTAGATATTCGGGTGCTCGCCGATGGCCGCTGCCGGAGGACACTGCCCCTCCTCCGCCTGCCATTGCCCCGTGGCGGGGACGTGGGCCTCGCCCGACCAGTGCAGCCCGTCGGTGGACGTGCGCAGATACGTCCCCGCCCCCCACTCGTAAACCATGTAAGCCTGTCCGTCGGCGAAGGAGACGCGCGGGTACTGCTGCTGATTGGGATGCTCGGCGGTGCAGGGACAGGCGGAACAGGGGAACAGGCAGCGGGGCGATTCCAGGGCGAAGTGCGCCCCGCCGTCGTGACTCTTCCACAGCGTGACGCAGCCGGGGAACGGGGCGGGGTCGCCGCAGCCGTCGAGCACCCCCGCCGACTGGTGGCTGGCGTGCA
>JALWUZ010000074.1 GCA_027079895.1 Anaerolineae bacterium | reverse complement strand
GTGTGGCGGTCGGCGTGAGGGTGGGGGCCGGGGTGTACGTCGGCGTCTCTACCCGCAGCCGAACGGCCTGGAGAGTCCCGTCGCCGGGGGCTATGGCGGACACCAAAACTTGCGCTCCAAGCAACGGCTCTCCTTCTATGACGGTCTGCGAGGTCAACGCAACGGACAGGTCAGCCACTTGCCAACTCGAGGCGGTGACGTTTTGCAGTTCGCCGTAAAACTCGACCGTTGTCCGACGCCGTTGAGCGAGCACAGCCCGGGTTTCGTCCAGCCGTTCGTGCCGAAATTCCTCCTCCAACTGCCGGCGGGCCCCTTGGTCGAAAGTCAGAAAGAGGCGCAGTTCCTCGTCGGCCCGCTTGACGGGGTAGGTGGGGTCGCCGGGGAGGCTGTGGACGGCGGTGCTCAACAGCAATTGCCCTCCCAGAAGCAGAACCACCAGGGCCGCCAGTACGCTGCTCCAGCGCATCGTGGGACGCGGCAACAGGGAGCGGAGGAGGTCGGCGATCTGTCCACGTCTGGAGAAGCGAGACTCGACGGCGGCCAGCATAGCCCGACGCTGGGCGGTCTTGACCTGAGGGCGGACGCGCGGAGTGGGCACGTGGCGCACCGCCTCGGCCACCGCGAGGAGCGGGCGTAACTCGGCGGCGTGGTCCGGGTGACGCGCCAGGCAGTTCTCCAGGCCGTCGTCTCCCCGTCGCAGTGCTGATAGGCAGTCTTCCAATGCTGTCGCCAGATTACGGTTCATAGCAACCCTCCTCGTCGAACGCCCGCCGCAGAGCCTTGAGAGCCCGATGTTGCAGTACCTTAGTGTTGCCGGGCGTCTTGCCCAGGATGGCAGCGGTCTCGGCGTGACTCAGGCCCTGGATGAAGCGCAGGATGATGACTTGCCGATAGGTCTCATTGAGGCGATGTAGGGCCCGGCGCAGGCATTCTTGTGTTAAACGACGCTCGACGGTGTCCTCCGTGTTGTGAGGGGCGATGAGCGGTTGTTCATCCAGAGGCGACGACTGCTGTGACATCGTGAAGGAGGAGTGGCGGTAATAGTCGTTCGCCAAGTTGCGGGCGATGGTGTAGAGCCAGGCCAGGATAGGACGCCCGCGATGGGAGTAAGAGGATATTTTGTCCACCATACGGAGGAAGACCTCGCCAGTGAGGTCCTCAGCAGTGAGTTGGTCATCTAGGCGGTAGAATAGGTAGGTGTAAACCGCGTCGTAGTGACGCTGATAGATTTCGGCGAAGGCCTCCTGGTCGCCTTGCTGGGCACGGCGAATCAGCAGGGCTTCGTCGTCAGTATTTGACGACTGAGCGTGGAATGGGAGTTTCATCGTTACGCTGTCTACTGGATTAACGTCTGGGAGGCGGAATGGTTACACCATCGAGTGAATTGTACTCGATGGCGGTGAAAACGCACAGCGACCGGAATTAACCGTACTGTAACCTACGGTTTACCCACCTGTGAGCATTTGATGCTAAAATACGGGTAAATTCTACGAAAGGAGACCGATTGAGTTATGTCCGATATAAAGCGAACCCTCGTCGTCATCGCGCCTCTCATCGTGGCTACTCTCTCATTGGCCGCCCTTTTGGGGGGATTGGCCGCCCGCGCTCCGGTGGTCCACGCCGGCGAACCGCCGTCACCGCCGCCGTCCCACCTGGCCGCCGGGCATTCCTGTACCACAGTCGTGACGGATGACATCCTCATCCCCACGCAGTGGACCGATACCGTCTGCGTGCAGCGGCGGGTCGCCGTGACCGATGGCGTCCCGTTGACCATCGCCGCCGGTACCGGCGTGTACTTCGACAGCAGCACCGGGTTGCACGTGTACGGACACATCAAGGCCAACGGCACGTCGGCCGAACAGATTACCTTCACCGCCGCTTCCACCGCAACCACCACTTGTCAGTGGGACGGCATCGGCATTGACAAGGACACCGTGGACGACCGAGATAGCGTGGAAGACTCCCTCATCGAGTATGCCTGCACCGGCATCAATCTGGATAACGAGAAGTACGTCGCCATCAGCCGCAACCTCTTCCAGCACAACGGCGGCCCGGTGAGCGACAACGGCGCGGTCGGCGGCATCACCGACTACTCGGTGATCACCGGCAATCAGATCGGCGATTGCAAGAACGGCGTCTACCTGCGCAAGTCAACCGGCGTCACCGTCGCCTACAACGTCATCACCAATCCCTGGAATTACGGGGTGATCTTCACCGAGTCCGAATCGTTGCTAGGCGGGTATATGAGCCAAGTTAAGCATAACTCCATCCACGGCAGCGGCAAGGATGGCATCCATCTCGCCAACGGGGACTACAATACCCTGGAGTACAACGTCGTCTACGGCTCCGGGCAACACGGTGTGGTGCTGGCCGGGGCGAGCAGGCTGATCAATCTGCGGCAGCAGAACGGCACCGTAATCAGCCACAACTACATCTTCAGCAACGGGACCGGGAGCGAGCACGCCGCCCTCTACATCCAGCACACCCAGGACATCGGCGCGGTCAGCGGCAACGTCATCTGGTCGGGGGTGGGGGACGCCGTCCGCTACCTGGCCGACAATCATCCCACCGCGCCGCGCGAGATGGCGGACAACGCTCTCTGCGCACCCCCCGGCGCGTTCGCGCTGCGCAACGACTCCGCGACGTTCATCAACGCCGCGCACAACTGGTGGGGCACCAACTCCCCCCGCGCCCAGGTGAACTACACCGGCCAGGTCACCATCACTCCCTTCATCACCCTCGGACTGACCGCCGTGCAGGACCGGCTGCCGCCCGACGGGAGTACCACCGTCGTGCTCACCATCACGCTGCGCGACCGGGACGGCCACACGGTGCCGCCCAACCTCCCGCCCGACCACCCCGATTACGCCGTCGCCCCACAGCCGCGCACCGTCCGCCTGGCGACCAACTGGGGGAGCATCTCCTCAACGGTCGTGGTGAGCGACGACGGGGTCGCCGTGGCATCGCTGACCGCCGGCAGCGATTGTCTGAACGGGCCGGTCATCGTCACGGCCACCGCTTTCTGCGACTTCCCCGTCACGACGACTCTCTCCGTCATCGCGCCGGACGTGAGCGTCTCCAAGTCGGTCTTCCCCGTCTATCTGGGGGATGATGACCGTGTGCTGACCTACACCGTCGTTTACAGCAACGTTGGCGACGCCGACGCCTCCGGCGTTCTCATCAGCGATACCCTGCCGGACGGGACGACGCGCACTTGGGACATCGGCTCGCTCGCTTCCGGCGGCCGGGGGCAGTTCGTTTTCACGACCCCCGTCGCCCTGAACGCGCCCGGTACGCTGACCAACACCATCTCCATCACGAACGCTCTGCCGGAGTGCGACGAGGTGCAGCCCAACGTGGCGACCGCCGCCGCGTACATCGCCCGCATAAGCCTGACCGAGACCGTCCAGCCGACGCGCACCAAGCCGGGCCACGTGGTGACGTACACCGACAGCATCGCCAACGAGGGCGGGGTCGCCCCGCTGACCTGCACCCTGACGGCCACCCGGCTACCCACAGCCCACCGCTTCACCCTGGACGCGGTTTACACGCACCGCTACACGCACACCGTCACCTGGGCCGACTGGCTGAGCGGAGACCATCTGACGAACGTCGTCACGGTCACGTGCCACCCAACGCAGTACCTCACCGCCACGACCTCCGCCGGCGTCTCCTCCTCCGTTCGGCTCTTCTGGCCGGCGGTGGAGTTGAGCAAGACGGGGCCCGCGCTGGCAACGGCGGGGGAGGAGGTGGTCTACACCTTCACCGTCACCAACACCGGCTCGGCGGACAGCCCCGCGCTGGTGCTGGACGGCTTCTCCGACGCGCTGCTGAACGGGGTTACGCCCCCGTCCGGCTGCGGGACGCTGGCGGTGGGGGCAAGTTGCGTCTTCACGGCGGCTTACACCATCCCGACGGGGGCGGCGGACCCGCTGGTGAACACGGCCATCATCACCTACCACCCGCAGGGGTTCGACAACCGCGTCGCCGCCAGCGACACCCACGCCGTCAACCTGTTCCAGGCGGCGGTGAGGGTAGGCAAGAGCGGCCCGGATTTCGCCGCGCCCGGCGACGCCATCACCTACACCATCCGCATCACCAACGCCGGCTCCACCGACAGCCCGTCGCTCATCCTGGACTCCGCCGTGGACTCCCTCCTGGGCGACCTGACGGCCTTCGTCCCGGCGGACTGCGCCACGCTGGCCCCGCAATCCAACTGCGAGTTCGACGTGCCGTACACCGTCCCCACCGCCGCCCCGTGCCCGCTCGTCAACCAGGTCGTCGTGACCTACCACCCGCAGGGGGCGGTGGAGGTCGTCACGGACTCCGCCGCGCACTCGCTGGCCTGGGCCATCGTCGGGGATTTGGTGTGGGACGACCGCGACCAGGACGGCATCCAGGACGTCGGGGAGCCCGGCCTAGCCGATGTGCCGGTCACGCTGGAGGGCGGCACTTCCCACTCCGCCCAGACCGACTCCAGCGGTCACTACGAGTTCATCGTGCCGCCGGGGGATTACCGCCTGGCGGTTCAACGCCGCGCCGGATACCTCTTCAGCCCGGCGGGGCAGGGAGGCGACCCGGAGCGCGACAGCGACACCGACGCTGCCGGAATCACTCCTCGGTTCACCGTCGGGGCCTGCCAGCAGGACTCGACCTGGGACGCCGGGATGTATCAGGCCACCCTCGCGGTCGTCAAAGCGGACTCCCCCGACCCGGCCGTGGCGCGGGAGGTGCTGACCTACGTCATCACCGTCCTCAACGGCGGGCCGGACCCGGCGACGGGGCTGGTCGTCACCGACACGCTGCCGGACGGGGTCGTGTTCCTGAACGCCGTCCCCGCACCGACGACCGTCGCCGGACAGTCGCTGGTCTGGGAGCCGGGCGACCTCGCCTCCGCCGCCGCGCTGACCATCACCCTGAACGTGCGTCCGACCGCGTGCGGCACGACCATCACCAACACGGCCGAGGTGAGCAGTCAGGAGTACCCCGCCGTCTCCACCTCCGAGGCGACCACCATCGCCGCCTGCCCCGACCTCGTCGTCGGACTGGCGGACCGGCCCGACCCGGTGGAGTCCGGCCACACGTTGACCTACTCCATCGCCATCACCAACAACGGGCCGGGGATGGCCGTAGGGGTGGTGCTCACCGATACCCTGCCGCGAGAGGTCATCCTGGGCGATGTCGTCCCGTCGCCGATGAATCAGGCCGAGCAGTCGCTGGTGTGGGCGGTGGGCGATATGCCGGCCGCGTCGTCGCTGACTTTCGTCGTCCACGTCACGCCGACGGTGTGCGGCATCACCATCACCAATCAGGCCGCGGTGCGCAGCGCAGACCCGGATAGTCACCCCGCCGACAACGTCGCCGTGGAGGAGACCGGCACCGCTCCCTGCCCGCCGGACACCGCCGACCTGCTCATCGGCAAGATGGACGAGCCGGATCCGGCCTGCGCCTCCGGCCCGCTCACTTACACCCTGACCGTCACCAACAACGGGCCGGCCGTCGCTACCGGCGTGCGCGTCACCGACACGCTGCCGAACGGCCAGCAGTTCACCTGGTCGCCGGGGACTCTGCAACCGGCGGAGTCCGCGAGTTACACCTACCGCTTCACCCCGTCCACGACCGGGCTGCTCGTCAACCGGGCCGAGGTGCGGGGGGCGGAGGTGGACCCGAACCCTTCCAACGACAGCGTCACCGAGACGACCTGGATTGGCGGTTACGGCCTGACTCTGAGCCCGCCGACCGCGGCGTTGACCTCCTGCGCCGGTTCGACGGTGAGTTATACCCTCCATCTGACCAACAGCGGGGCGCACTGCACGGACTCCTACCTGGTCTTCTGGAGCGGCAACAGTTGGCCGACCGCCGTCACTGCGGAGGGGGCTCCGGTCGTCGTCACCAGTACGGCACGCCTGCCGGCCATCATCGTCGGGCCGTTGGCACCCCAGCAGGCAGCGACGCTCACCGTCGCAGTCCAAATTCCCGACGGCAACGATCTGACACAGGATACCGCCCAGATCACCGCCGTTTCTCTGGGCGATGCGGGGGTGAGCGCGAGCGCGGTACTGACGACCGCCGTCCCACCGTGCTGTGTGGAGTTGTATCCCAGTGTACGGGACGGCACCTTCTATAACTTCGCCGTGCCGGGGGACTTCGCCGGCTACACGTTCATAGTGACGAATACCGGCCTGTGCGCCCACGACTACTACCTCACTTCGACTGTCCTGCTGGAAGATGACCCCTGGCCGCTCTCCATTGTGCCGAACGTCATCAAAGACCTGCCGCCGGGCGAGATTCAGCGGGTGAACATCAGGGTGTATATCCCCCGGCACACCTTGCTGGCCGAGCGGCAGATGTTCAAAATCTTCACCGCCTGCGCCACTAAGGAGATCGTCTATCACTACCTGTACCTGCCGGTGGTGATGCGCGGCTACGGCTACACGGCCGGCGGGGCCGCGGCAGTTCTCTCGCCTCCCGTCACCAGGCGTCCCGACCGTCCCAGCGGTGACTGCCGCTCCTGGGATGAGGGGAGGGTGTTGGCCGAGGCGATGTCGTACTGCCAGGCGGACCTAGAGCCCCCGCCGCCGCTTCAAGCCGGGCCGGGTGAGACCGCCACCCACACGGTGCGTATCTTCCACGACGCTAATTACACGGGCACTCTGTACACGACCGCGACGGTGTCCGGCGGAGAGAACTGGCCCTTCTCGATAACGCCGCTCACGGCCACGGTGGGGCCGTGGCAGTACGTCACCGTGACGGTCGCGGTGCATGTGCCGGAGGACATCACGGCGACGCAAGGACAGTCCTCTCTGGCCAGTCAACTCGCTTTCACCGCCTACTTCGATGGGTTATGGTGCGGGGACTCGACAGTCCTGACCACTACCACCGCCTGTTACCCGTATCTCCGCAACGTGATTTTCACCGGCGGCCAGGAGGCGTATGACATCGAACTGGATGAGGCCGGCCGCCGGGCCTTCGTCGGGGGGGATAACGGGCTCGTGGTGGTGGATATGGACACTTACACCGTCAGCCGGGTCATCAACGTGGGCGGACAGGTCTACGGGGTCGCCTACGATGCTGCTCACGATCAGGTCTGGGCGGCGGTGGAGGGGAGCGGGGGGCTGTTCGTGCTGGACGGCGCGGATGACTACGCTCTCGTCGCTCAAGATACGGCCAATCTGAACGGGCCGCGCGATGTGGATTACAATCCGGTCAACGGCTGCGCTTACGTCTCCGATGGGCCCAACAACGCGGTGTACGTCTACTGCGGCACGCCGGATGGGGAACTCCATCCTACCTACGTCCTGGACAGATACTTCTCGGATCCGCTCAATATGACCGTGTACACTCCGACCAACAAGGTCTACGTGGTCAATCACGCCAACAACGGCGGGATCACCATCGTGGACGGCGAGACTCACCAGAACCCGCCGTACAACTACAACCCCGGTCTGCTGGACGGTTTCGGGGTGACGGTGGACCCGGTGCATGAGTTCCTCTTCGCCGACAGCGCAATGGAAGGGATGCTCGTGGCGGTGGATCTGGATACCGCGATCCCGCTCACCGGCTCTTACGCCATCCGCTGGTACACGGACACGAATAACACGGTGGATCTGCATGGGCTGCTGTCCAATCCCAACGTGACCGGCCCGGACGGGGGCTCGTCCAGGCGGGAGAATCACCTCTATGTTCTGGATGAGCCGCTGGGCTGGTTCATCGTCATCCCCTTCGACGTGGAGACCGGGCTGGTGCCGCAGTACGTCGGCTCGCAGACGACGGGGGATAAGCATCCGGTCGTCCTGCCGGTACCGGACACGCCGGAGGCCGGGATCGCGCTGGACAGGCTGACGGGGCAGGTCTGGATCACGCACAAGCACGACGAGACGACCGGTAAGGGTACCGGGGCGGTGAGCGTGATTCAGGATGGGTATCCGTTGTGCCCGTCCCTGCTCCAGGAGCAAGTCTACATAGACCACCGGACGCAGTAACGACTCGACCTGGGCGTCCGACGCCCGAATGAACGCCAGGTGCGCCGCGCTTCGTGAAGTGCGGCGCACCTGTTTCTTCAGACTTCCATGCCCGGCGGCGCGTTCAGTCCAACCGGAAGGTCGGCGGCAGAGCCCGTTTGTGGGCCGAGCGGCTCCGCATCGTTTGTACTTTTTCCAGCGTCTCCGGTGGGATGGCGTCGCTCTGGCCGTCGGCGATGGCCGCCAGGACCCGGTCGAGTTCGCGGTAGGTGATGCCCATCTCCCCCTCGTCGGTCTGACCAGGCCACAGGCCGGCGGTGGGCGGACGGGAGACGACCTCCTCCGGCACGCCCAGGGCGCGGGCCAGTTCCCAGACTTGGGTCTTGTACAGCCCGCCGAGGGGAAGCAGGTCTACGCCGCCATCGCCGTATTTGGTGAAGTAGCCCACCTCTAACTCGGTCCGGTTGCCGGAGCCGAGCACCAGGTAGTTGTGGAACTGGGCCAGGTAGTAGAGCGTCACCATCCGCAGGCGCGGTTTGATGTTGGCCGCCGCCAGGG
>JALWUZ010000073.1 GCA_027079895.1 Anaerolineae bacterium | reverse complement strand
GGCGAGGGGGCGGGGGCCGGAGGGGGTCTCAACCCGGTTGAGGCGGCCCATCAACGCCCGCAGGTTGAGGGCGGCGGCGCAGGCCCGGAGGACGGCGGCGCGTGGCCGCTCCTCCCCCACCACCCACAAACTGGTGATGGCGTCGCCGCCGAAGTCGGTCACGTCCCCGCCGAACGCCGAAATGGTGCTCACCAGGGTGCCGAAGACGGTGTCCAGGACGCGCCCCAACACCTCCACGCCGCGCGGCCCTATGGCGGCCATCTCCTCGGTCAAAGCGGTGAAGCCCACGATGTCCAGGTACAGGACGGCGGCGTCGAAGGTGTACACCCGCCCCGGCGCGGCCGCCGATGGTGGGCCGGCCAGTCGGCGCAACAGCCAGCGCGGGATATGCGGGGTCAGTTTGTACGACATACGCCCTCCCTCCGCAGGGCCACACAGGTTGCCACTGCCCCTCCAAACGCGCCCACGACGTTCAACAGCCAATCCTCCCACGACGAGACGCGGGAGGGCTGAGCCATCTGAGCCAGTTCGATGAACAGGCTCAACGCCGCGCCGCCGCCGGTCGCCAGCAGCAGACGCCGCCCCAAGCCGCCCCGCAGGGCGAGGGGCAGCGTCGCTCCCAGGGGGACGAAAACGACGATGTTGCCGACGATGTCAATGAGCAGATGAAGCGAGAGTCCCCGCGCCGCTGCCGGCGCGGTCAGCACCGCCAAGTCGGTGGCGACGGTCTGATTGGGGCGCAGCGTCATCCACAGCAGCCAGGCGGCGCAGAGACCGGCCAGGCTCCACCAGAGAGGCCGCCGCCCGACCACCGGTCTACCCGCCCGCCGCCAGGACCCGTCGCACGTCCGCCAGGTCGGGGGCGACGAGGTGCGCTTCCCCGACGGCCTTCATCGCGCTGGCGACATCCTTCAGCCCGGAGCCGGTCGCCAGCACAACCACCCGTTCCTCCGGCTGCACGATTCCCTGGGCGACGGCCCGCACCAGGCCGGCGTAGGCGGCGGCGGCGGCCGGTTCCGCGAAGACGCCCACTCCCTGCGCCAGCGCGGGGATGGCGGCCAGAATCTCCTCGTCCGTCACCCGCAGGTAGACCCCGCCGGTCTCGCGCACGGCCCGCAGGGCTTTGATGCGGTCGCGCGGCAGCCCGGCGACGATCGAGTCGGCGATGGAGTGGGCCTCGACCGGCGACATCTCCCAGCCTTCGAGGCCGCGTTCCCAGGCGTCCACCAGCGGTGACGAGCCCGCCGCCTGCACTCCGATGAGGCGCGGCAGATGGTCAATCCAGCCCAGGGCCAGCAGGTCGCGCAGCCCCTTGTGAATGCCCCCGATGATGCAGCCGTCGCCGACGGGGACGCAAATCACATCGGGGGCCTGCCAGCCCAGTTGCTCGCAGATCTCGTAGGCGGCGGTCTTCTTCCCCTCGGACATGTAGGGGTTGTAGGCGGTGTTGCGGTTGTACCAGCCGAACTCCGGCGCGGCCTGCAAGCAGAGGTCGAAGGCGTCGTCGTAAGTGCCGTCCACCAGGAGCACCGTCGCGCCGTAGGCCAGCAGTTGGGCGATCTTGGCCTGGGGCGCACTGCGGGGGACGAAGATGACGTCCTTCTGCCCCACCGCCGCGCAGAGTCCGGCGAGGGCAGCGGCGGCGTTGCCGGTGCTGGCCGTCGTCACCACCGCGTACCCCCGCTCCCGCGCTTTGACGACGGCGACGGCGGAGGCGCGGTCTTTGAACGAGGCGGTCGGCTGGCGGCTGTCGTCCTTGACCCACAGGTGACGCAGCCCCAGGTCGGCGGCCAGGCGCGGGGCCGGGTAGAGCGGCGTCCAGCCGACGGTGGCGAGGACGGTATCCGCCGCCAGTTGCCGGGCGACGTCCGGCTCCACCGGCAGGAGCGGCAGGTAGCGCCAGATGGAGCGGTCGGGGTCGCGGGCCAGGTCGTCGGGCGTGATGCGCCGCCCGATGAGGTCGTAGTCGTAGACGACATCGAGGATGCCGTCCGCGCCGTGGCGCGGGCAGACGTAATCCACCTCGTCAACGGCGTACTCCGCGCCACAGATGGTGCATTTGAGGGCAAGTAGATGATCCAAGTTGCCTCCTCTGAACTGTCCGGGTGGGCTGCACCCGGCCGGATGTCTTATCACAGTGCGGCGACGACCCGCTCCGGCGTCAGCGGGATGGTGGTGAAACGGCGGCCCGTCGCCGCGTGGACGGCGTTCAGGATGGCCGCCGCCGTCGGCGTCAGCACGATTTCGGCGATCCCTTTGGCTCCGTAGGGGCCCTCCGGCTCGCGGGATTCCAGGATGACGGTCTGCACCTGGGGCGGCACGTCGGCGATCGTGGGGATGAGGTAGGTCGCCAGGCTCGGCGTGAGTATGCGCCCGCCTTCGACTACCGTATCCTCGAGCAGGGCGTACCCCAGTCCCTGGACGATGCCGCCCTCCGATTGCGCCTCCACTCCCTGCCGGTTGATGACCCGCCCGGCGTCAATGACGCTGGGAACCTCCACGATGGCATCGTAGGGCACATTGGGAA
>JALWUZ010000072.1 GCA_027079895.1 Anaerolineae bacterium | reverse complement strand
ATTTTTTTTGAGCTTAAACTTTCTATTCTTCCGTAAACAGGTATGGCTTTCTCCTCATCCTGCTCATTTTTCAAAACCTCATACTTTGAAGGATTCATAACAAATATAAGATTTTCCTCATCGGGATATTTGGATTCTCCGTAAAATAGCACTTTAACACCTTTTTTAAAAACCCTCAGTAAAAACCTCTGATTGAAAAAAACAGCCTTCCCATAGTTTTTTCCATCATGGAAATATACATAAACAATTGCCATCCTTCTGTATCTTGTAAAGCCCAATTTAACCTTTGAGACAATTCCTTTAACCCAACCTGATTTTCCGGGTACAAATTCTGAAACTGGAAAAACCCTGTCCCTTATTTCATACTTTATCGGATAATAGTATAAAAGGTCCTTAATAGTAAAAAAGCCTTTTCTGTTTAAAATTTTCTTAATCCGGGGACCTACCCCCTTTATCTCCTCAACACCTTTTAAAATCTCCTCCATCTGACAATTTTATGCAAAACCGAAATCTTTTTCAAGGTAAGAAGTGGGAACTGAGAAGTAAGAAGTGAGAATTGGGAAGCAGAAACTGAGAAGTGAAAAGGGAAAAAAGAGCAACCTTACTATCCCTATCCGATAGCAGGTTTCCTATCACGGTATTGGGGGATAGGCCCACCGTCATAGGCCTGTTTTTAATATAGTGTGAAAATAAAAAAATGTCAAGATTTATTTTTGAGCGTTTATAAAATGTCTAATAAATTCTTCTCTTCCCTTAAACTTTAATGTTTCAATTCCTTATAGGTAAGATATAAATTTTATAAAGAATTTTTCGGCAAGTATCCAGCTAATTAGTTTCAATTCCTTATAGGTAAGATATAAATCTGATGATGAGCCAAAGCTGCCTGAGGACAAAAAAGGGTTTCAATTCCTTATAGGTAAGATATAAATTGATTTCAGGGCCTAATTCTGAGAATATTACATTAGTTTCAATTCCTTATAGGTAAGATATAAATTGCGGTGGACGATATTATAGGTATAAGAAGTTACCAGTTTCAATTCCTTATAGGTAAGATATAAATGGTTTCTGCCCCGGGGAAATTTAATTAGGAGAAGAAAGTTTCAATTCCTTATAGGTAAGATATAAATATTGACCGATGTGTCTTGCCAGAGCATACCTTGATAGTTTCAATTCCTTATAGGTAAGATATAAATAACAATATTTGTAAGTATCACAAAAACGCACATTTGTTTCAATTCCTTATAGGTAAGATATAAATTTAAACTTTTTGAACAAGAAGACCCTGAAGAGTTTAGTGTTTCAATTCCTTATAGGTAAGATATAAATTTCCGGAAAACTTAAAGAACAAATAAAGCTGTCTAGTTTCAATTCCTTATAGGTAAGATATAAATGTGACATGACAATCAATTATCCTTGCAAGTGTTTTGTTTCAATTCCTTATAGGTAAGATATAAATATTTTCGGATTGCTATCGCTGAGATAGACGGGTTTCGTTTCAATTCCTTATAGGTAAGATATAAATATGAGTTTCAAAACAATCCTGATGTAAATGTGTTCATGTTTCAATTCCTTATAGGTAAGATATAAATGAAGAAAAAATCCCTTATATTATAGTATCTACAAGCGAGTTTCAATTCCTTATAGGTAAGATATAAATTGATACTTCTCCAGCTTCCAGTCCACCATCTGAGCTGTTTCAATTCCTTATAGGTAAGATATAAATAATTTATAGTTTGCGGGTCGTTAGCTCTTTTGATTGTTTCAATTCCTTATAGGTAAGATATAAATTATAATTGAGCTAAAGAAAACAATTGAGAAGTTTAGGTTTCAATTCCTTATAGGTAAGATATAAATTTTGAGGTTTATTACTTTCTCTCAACTCATCTCCATATGTTTCAATTCCTTATAGGTAAGATATAAATTTCAGATATTATGCCAATAAATTAGTAGAACTTGGAACGCCAGTAGGAATTATTGCTGCGCAATCTATTGGTGAACCGGGAACACAGCTTACTATGCGTACATTCCATATGGGAGGAGTTGCCGGAGAGGGGGATATTACGCAAGGTCTTACTCGTGTAGAAGAGCTCTTTGAGGCTCGTGCCCCAAAGTCTCCTGCGGTTCTTTCGGAAATTGACGGAATAGTGGATATTGAATATGCAGGAGATATGGTAAAAGTTCATATTACTGCTGATTCCCTTGGAGAAGATATATACCCACTTGAGGATGGGATGAAGGTTTCCGTAAAAGAAGGGCAAACCGTAAAACCAAATCAAATTCTTGCCAAAGGAAGTTATATTTTGCGCTCAGCACATTTAAGTAAGGTGAAAAAGGTGACAGATTCTGAAATCATTCTCAAACATACGGAACATGTCTCGAAAACCTATGAGTTTAATACGCGAGACACCATTCTTGTTGAAAAAGGACAACGAGTTCAGGTGGGAACACCAATTACCAATGGTCACTATGATCTTCGAAAATATATGGAACTTACCGATGTGTATAGTGTGCAACAATACCTCATGAAT
>JALWUZ010000071.1 GCA_027079895.1 Anaerolineae bacterium | reverse complement strand
AGTGTGGAGTGGCGAGTGGTGAGGGGGGCGAAAACGGGCCACAGGAGGCGTTTTGAGGCCCGTTTTGGAGCGGGGGGCGGTAGGGGGGTAGTTTTGCGGGAATAATGAATTGGGTCGCAGCCCATTCGATCCGTTCGAGGATACTGAAAGTTCCTACCTGGCCGCTTGTGGGGCTTTTTCGGCAGAGTCGCAGCCCATTCGATCCGTTCGAGGATACTGAAAGTCCGAAGTCTACGGCTTCTACAGTCGTCAGTCGGTGGGTCGCAGCCCATTCGATCCGTTCGAGGATACTGAAAGCGCGCAGAGAAAGACCAACCGCACGTGGTACAGAGAAGGTCGCAGCCCATTCGATCCGTTCGAGGATACTGAAAGGAAAGACGGCAAGACATACAGGTTGTCCATCTTAGGTCGCAGCCCATTCGATCCGTTCGAGGATACTGAAAGTGCAGTGCTCTACACTCTCTCTTACTTTCTCGCTTCTGTCGCAGCCCATTCGATCCGTTCGAGGATACTGAAAGGCAAACGCCGCACAACGCAACATCACGACGCCAGACCGTCGCAGCCCATTCGATCCGTTCGAGGATACTGAAAGGGTCGCTGGCAGGGTCGAGCGTCACGGGGTCGTGGTGTGTCGCAGCCCATTCGATCCGTTCGAGGATACTGAAAGCATTATTCAAGTCCTGACCGTCCAGCCTGTCTTTTCGTCGCAGCCCATTCGATCCGTTCGAGGATACTGAAAGTTGTCTGGCGTCACTACGTGGCGTTGTACGGCCTTCTGTCGCAGCCCATTCGATCCGTTCGAGGATACTGAAAGCAAAGGTCGAGGGACAAAGACAGGGAAGGCAGAGAAGTCGCAGCCCATTCGATCCGTTCGAGGATACTGAAAGACCGTCACCGTTACTCCTTCCCCTCCCTCTGCTCCTGTCGCAGCCCATTCGATCCGTTCGAGGATACTGAAAGGCTTGTAACGGGTCAGATGTAGGTTCGAGTCCTACCTGTCGCAGCCCATTCGATCCGTTCGAGGATACTGAAAGACACGTATCCACCGGCGTTATTACGCACCTGGTCTTGTCGCAGCCCATTCGATCCGTTCGAGGATACTGAAAGCGGCGGGGACGGTGGAGACGCCGGTACACCTGCGCAGTCGCAGCCCATTCGATCCGTTCGAGGATACTGAAAGGACGCGCGAGGCGAAGGATTTGGAGTCCTCCTCCGGTCGCAGCCCATTCGATCCGTTCGAGGATACTGAAAGGGCTCCTTCTTTAGCGGTATCGCTGACATTATAGCAGTCGCAGCCCATTCGATCCGTTCGAGGATACTGAAAGCTCTACTGACAATGGTACGACGTGCTTAGCGCACCAGTCGCAGCCCATTCGATCCGTTCGAGGATACTGAAAGCTCGTCTTCTATCGCTGGCGCGTCAGATTGGGCTCGGTCGCAGCCCATTCGATCCGTTCGAGGATACTGAAAGATCATCATCCCGACGATCGCCTTCTCCACTCCCGTGTCGCAGCCCATTCGATCCGTTCGAGGATACTGAAAGCTCACTACAACGTGGTGCAGGTAGGGCATGAGCGTGGTCGCAGCCCATTCGATCCGTTCGAGGATACTGAAAGCCTGGTTCGACAAGTCTTTCATCAAAGAGACTTGGGAGTCGCAGCCCATTCGATCCGTTCGAGGATACTGAAAGGTTGGCGTCAGGCTGGCGGTAAGATAGACCCTTTCCGTCGCAGCCCATTCGATCCGTTCGAGGATACTGAAAGTGTGTGCGGCGCACACTGCCGCATGGACAGGGTGGAGTCGCAGCCCATTCGATCCGTTCGAGGATACTGAAAGTAGAGGGCTGTGGCCTGCCGGTAGTTAGAGTTGCGCGTCGCAGCCCATTCGATCCGTTCGAGGATACTGAAAGCATTGAGACGGTTCAGCTCGTCTGAGAATGGGAAGTGTCGCAGCCCATTCGATCCGTTCGAGGATACTGAAAGCGACGATTTCTCGAAGAGGCACTGCGACTACAGTATGTCGCAGCCCATTCGATCCGTTCGAGGATACTGAAAGCGCGAGAGACAGAGACATTGAGCAGTTGCGCCCGGCGGTCGCAGCCCATTCGATCCGTTCGAGGATACTGAAAGAACGTTCTTGTTCGCTGAGTGCAAGTATACGCTTGGTCGCAGCCCATTCGATCCGTTCGAGGATACTGAAAGAATTGCCGGGACGCGGCAACGCGAACAGCATCGCCGGTCGCAGCCCATTCGATCCGTTCGAGGATACTGAAAGAGCGGACAGGTGCGGGTACTGGGCGAGGTAGAGCGGTCGCAGCCCATTCGATCCGTTCGAGGATACTGAAAGTGCTGCCGACGCGAAGGAGCACATCCATAAGTTCTTGTCGCAGCCCATTCGATCCGTTCGAGGATACTGAAAGTGATGCGTGCTGGCGATAAGTCCCTACTCCATCGTAAGTCGCAGCCCATTCGATCCGTTCGAGGATACTGAAAGGCGTGTAAGGCTGTGTGCCGGCGCGGCCGGTATAGTAG
>JALWUZ010000070.1 GCA_027079895.1 Anaerolineae bacterium | reverse complement strand
AAAGTGGCGTTTCCTGTTGGGATCTGTAGGTGCTGCTCCTGCCGTTCCCGATGGCCAAGTTGAGTCTATTCCGATGTCCAAGTGCGACTTGACTTTTTACCGCATGTCTGTTGTCCTCGTTCCACAAAGCCGCGCTATTGTAGCGCAAACCATGTCTTTCGTCAAGGAGCGATGCGGCGGCACAAGCCAATCCAGGGGGTAGGCAATGGCAGTGCCATCGCCTACCCCTTTGACCGTCGGCATAAGAACTTTGAAAAGCCCTGGCAACCGCCGCTTGACGCCCCCCTACCCTGCTGTTATAATAACCGCAGCCCGGAGGGCGGCCAGGTGGCCGCCCTGTTGTGTGAATCGAGGCCCGTATGCTGGAGAAACTGGAAAAAGTCGAACAACGGTACGAGGAGTTGAACCGCCTGCTGGCCGACCCGGAGGTGGCGCAGGACTACGAGCGCGTCACCCGCTACGCCAAAGAGCGAGCGGAGATTGACGAGATCGTCACCACCTACCGCGATTACAAGGAGACCGTCCACGAGTTGGAGGAGACCGCCTCGCTCCTGACCGACGACACTGACCCGGAACTGCGGGAACTGGCGGAGATGGAGGTCGAGGAGTTGAAGGCCCGGCGGGAGGAGTTGGACGCCCGTCTGCGGCAACTGTTGCTCCCCAAAGACCCCCGCGACGCTAAAGATGTCATCGTCGAAATCCGCGCCGGGGCCGGCGGGGACGAGGCCGGGCTCTTCGCCGCCGACCTCTACCGGATGTACACCCGCTACGCCGAGCGGCGCGGCTGGGAGACCGACCTGCTGAGTGCCCACTCCACCGGCATCGGCGGGTTCAAGGAGGTCATCTTCAGCGTCAAGGGGCAGGGGGCCTTCTCCCGCTTCAAGTTCGAAAGCGGCGTCCATCGGGTGCAGCGCGTCCCGATCACCGAGTCGTCGGGGCGCATCCACACCTCCACCGCCACCGTCGCCGTTCTGCCGGAGGTGGACGACGTGGAGATTCACATTGACCCGAAGGATTTGGAGATCGAGGCCTACGGCTCCTCCGGCCCCGGCGGGCAGCACATGCAGAAGAACGCAACCGCCATCCGCATCACTCACAAGCCGACGGGGATGGTGGTCTCCTGCGAAAGCGAACGCTCGCAGACGCAGAACAAGTTGCGAGCCCTCGCCATCCTGCGGGCCCGGCTCTACGAGCAGGAGCGGCGGCGGCAGGAGCAGGAGGTGGCCGCCGCCCGCCGTTCCCAGGTCGGCACCGGCGAGCGGAGCGAGAAAATCCGCACCTACAATTTCCCCCAGAACCGGGTCACCGACCACCGCATCGGGATGACCCTCTACCAACTGCCCGACATCCTGGACGGCGACCTGGACCCTTTCATTGACGAACTGACCGCCAGGGAGCAGGCGGAACGGCTGAGCGCGTTGGGGGAGGAGCGCGGCGACCGGTCACGATGAGCGACGACGTGCAGCACGCCCTCCACGAGGCCATCCCCCTGCTCGCCCCCGTCACCGACATCCCCCGCGTCGAAGCGGAGATTCTGCTCGGCCACCTGCTGGGGGTCAACCGCGCTATGCTCATCGCCCACCCGGAACGCACCATTCCCCCCGACAAACTGGCCGCCTTTCATAACCTCGTCCGCCAGCGGGCGGAGGGTTGCCCGCTCCCCTACCTCACCGGCCGGGCCGAGTTCTACGGCCTGGAGTTCCACGTCACCCCCGACGTGCTCATCCCCCGCCCGGAGACGGAAACGCTGATGGATTTGGCCCTCGCCGCCCGGCCCCGTTCGGTGGTGGACGTGGGCACCGGCTCCGGCTGCATCGCCGTCGCCCTGGCGGTGCATCTCCCCCAGGCGACGGTCTACGCGATTGACATTTCGCCGGCGGCGTTGGCCGTCGCCCAGGAGAACGTGGAGCGGCACGGCGTCGCCGACCGGGTCATCCTGATGGTCGGCGACGTGCTCGGCCCGCGCCCCGGCCCGGTGGATCTGGTCGTCTCCAACCCGCCCTACATCCCCACTGGCGAGTGCGGGTCGCTCCCCCTGTCGGTGCGGGAGTACGAGCCCTGCCTGGCCCTCGACGGCGGCCCCGATGGGCTGACTATCATCCGGCGGCTGCTGGCGCAGGCCCCGGCGGTGCTGCGCCCCGGCGGCAAACTCCTCATCGAAATCGGCGCGGAGCAGGGGGAGGATGCGGTCAACCTGGCCCGCACGTTCTACCCAAAGGCGACCGTCCGCGTGCATCCCGACCTGGCCGGACGCGACCGGGTGCTGGAGGTGCAGACGTGATCCGTCTGATGGCGCTGGACTTGGACGGGACGCTGGTCGGCCCGGACCTGACCGTTTCGGCCCGGACGCGGCGGGCGATCGCGGCGGCCCAGGCCCAGGGAACGGTGGTCACGCTGGCGACGGGCCGCATGTTCGACGTGACGCTGACCTTCGCGCGGGATTTGGGGCTCACCGCGCCGCTCATCTGCTACCAGGGCGGGCTGATTCGGCCCCCCGACGGCGAGCCGCTCTATCGGGCGACGATGGCGCCGGCCCTGATGCGGGAGTTGCTCGACTGGCAGGTGGAGCGGGGCTGGCACGCCGTCCTCTACGCCGACGACTGGGCCTTCATCGCCGGGAAGCGGTACCCGGAGGAGTTCTACTACCGGCTGCTGGGTCGGCGGCTGGTCTGGGTGGACGCGCTGCTCCCGCTCTTGGAGCGACACGAGCCGGTCAAGTTCCTCATCGTGGCCGAGCCGCCGGAAGCGGACGCCATCGAGGCGGAGATGCGGGCCCGTTTCGGCGCGGTGCTGGAAGTGGTGCGTTCGCACGCGATGTTCGTCGAGGGGAACCCGCCGGGCGTTTCGAAAGGGGACGCGCTGCGCCGCCTGGCCGCTCACCTGGGCATACCCCGGTCGCAGGTGATGGCCGTCGGCGACCAGGGGAACGACCGGACGATGATCGAGTGGGCCGGCATAGGGGTGGCGATGGGGAACGGTAGTTCGGCGGTGCGGGCGGTCGCCGATTGGGTCGCCCCGCCGTTGGAGGAGGACGGGGCTGCGGCGGCGATCGAGCGATTCGTGCTCGGCGGCCGCTGTCCTAGCGGGGACGCTGCCTCCGCAGCCTTTTGAGAAGCGCGGCCAGTTGGCGCGGTAACGGGGCCTCGAAGGCGACCTTTTCCCCACTGGCCGGATGAGTGAACTCCAGCCGGGCGGCGTGGAGGAAGTGCCGGTCGGTGAGCAAGCGCTGCCGCCGCCGTCCATAGACCGCATCCCCGACGACGGGGTAGCCCAGCCAGGCCAGGTGGACGCGCACCTGATGGGTGCGTCCGGTGTGGGGGCGCACCTCCAACAGGGTGTGCTCCCGGAAATACTCGACGACCCGGTAGGCGGTGCGGGCCGGGCGACCGGTGCTCACGACCGCCATCTTCTTGCGCTGCCGCTTGTCCCTCCCGATGGGAGCCTCGATAATCCCCTCCTGCGGCTGCACCAAGTCCTCCACCAGGGCCAGATAGGTTTTGCTCACCTGCCTTCGCTTGAACTGCCGCTGCAAGGCGGCGCGGGTCTCCTCGTCCTTCGCCACCAGAAGCAGGCCGGAGGTGTCCTTATCCAACCGATGGACGATTCCGGCCCGTTCCGCCCCGCCGACCTCGGCGATGGACGGGTAGCGGGCGAGGAGGGCGTTGACCAGCGTCCCCGTGGCGTGCCCCAGGGCCGGATGGACGACCATCCCGGCCGGCTTGTCCACCACCAGGAGGAAGGAGTCTTCGTAGATGATCTTCAGGGGGATTGGTTCGGGAGCGGGCGGGGCGGGCAGGGCGTGGGGGATTTGGGCTGCAACCCGGTCGCCGGGCTGCACGCGGTAACTGGGCTTACTGCCCCGCTCGTTGACCGTCACCGCGCCGTCTTTGATGAGCCGTTGAGCCTGGGCGCGGCTCAAGTCGGGCGCATAGGCGGTCAGGACGCGGTCCAGCCGCTCCTCCGCCTCCTCCGGCGCGACGACGAAACGGACTTCCTGAACCGTCTCCTGAACCGTCTCGCTCATCCTGCGTCCGGCTGCTGTTCCTGGTCCCGATGCATCTGCCGCGCCTCCTGGATAATCAGCAGGGCGAGGAGGGACGTGCCGGTGACGATGGCGGCGTCCGCCAGGTTGAAAATCGGCCACTGGCCCAGCGGCCAGAAGTTCAAGTCCACGAAATCCACCACGGAGCCGCGCACCAGGCGGTCGGTCAGATTGCCGAGTGCGCCCCCCAGTTGGAAGCCCAACGCAATCCGCACCTGCCACTGCTCGTCCGGCAGTTGGTGTTGGTAAACCACGATGGCGGCGATGACCAGGGCGGCGACGACGACGATGACGTCCTTCAGGCCGGGGAAGAGCCCGAAGGCCGTGCCGGTGTTGGTGGTGTAGGTCAGTTGAAAAATGGGGGATGTCCAGGCGCAGAGTTCCCTGGGCTGGCCGGGGAGCAAGTGACTGACCACCAGGTATTTGCTGCCCTGATCCAGCAGCCAGATGACCGTAGCCGTGAAGGGCAGTATCCAGCCGTCGCGGGAGGTGGGTCGCGGTTTCAACGGGCGGCCATCCGTGTGCTGTTGCGTTCCTGGCGCGTCTGGCAGTCCAGGCAGTACCGCGCGTAGGGCAGGACTTCCAGGCGGGCGCGTTCGATGCGCGTGCCGCACGACTCGCACAGTCCGTAAGTGCCGTCTTCGAATTTCGCCAGGGCCCGCTCCACCTCGCGGAGGGTGTTCTCGACTTTGCGCAGGAGGGCCTGGTCTACGGCCTGATCGAAGGCGCCGGTGGCGTCATCGGCCATGTGATTGCCGTAACCGACGCTCTCGTACTCCGCGTTTTCAATGCGCTCCAGTTGCTGCCGCAACTTGGCCTGCTCTTCCAACAGTTCTCGCTTCGCTCGTTCGTATGAAAAAGGCATCTCACTTCCTCGCTTGCTTGGGCGGCTATTCTACTTCACTTGACGGGAATTGACAAGGGATGTCCTCCCGCTTGTACAGGATGACCAGAGCATGGTATAATGTGGGCGATAGCAAACACGGAGGTAAGATGTGAATTCCAAATCAGGAGGTAGTTCGTTAATTTACCTGCTCATCCTGATGGCGGCCGCGTTCCTGGTCTACAGTTTCTACTCGCAACAGGGGCGCGATGTCGCCGCCACCCCTCTTTCGGACGTAGCGGAGCAGATTCGGGCGGGCAACGTCAGCAGCATCCAGGTCGAAGGGAACACCCTGCGCGTCGAGTTCAAGAACGGCGATGAGGCCGTCTCCCACAAAGGCGGCGAGTCCACCATCACGGAACAGTTGCTCGACCTGGGGGTCACGCCGGAGGAGTTGGCGCAGATCGAAATCAAGGTCATGCAGCCCCCGGACTGGATCACGCTGACCAGCGCGGGCGGCTCCATCCTGCTGATTCTGGCGATGCTGGTGGGCGGCTACCTGATGCTCCGCCAGTTCCAGGGGGCGAACAACCAGGCGTTGGCCTTCGGCAAGAGCCGCGCCCGGATGTACACCGGCGACCAGCCCTCGGTGACGTTCGACGATGTCGCCGGGGTGGACGAGGCCCAGGAGGAATTGAAAGAGGTCGTCGAGTTCCTCAAGGAGCCGGAGAAGTTCGTCCAGTTGGGGGCGCGGATTCCCAAAGGAGTGCTCCTGGTGGGCGCACCCGGCACCGGCAAGACCCTGCTGGCGAAGGCGGTCAGCGGCGAGGCCGGCGTCCCCTTCTTCTCCATCTCCGGCTCTGAGTTCGTGGAGATGTTCGTCGGCGTAGGGGCCTCTCGCGTGCGGGACTTGTTCGACCAGGCCAAGCGGCACAGCCCCTGCATCGTCTTCCTCGATGAGATTGACGCCGTCGGGCGGCACCGGGGGGCCGGGCTGGGCGGCTCGCACGACGAGCGAGAGCAGACGCTGAACCAAATCCTGGTCGAGATGGACGGCTTCGACACCGACACCAACGTAATAATCATGGCGGCCACCAACCGCCCCGACATCCTCGACCCCGCCCTGCTCCGTCCGGGCCGCTTCGACCGCCGGGTGGTGCTCGACCGGCCCGACATTCGCGGACGTGAGGA
Source organism: Anaerolineae bacterium (assembly GCA_027079895.1). Lineage (GTDB taxonomy): Bacteria > Chloroflexota > Anaerolineae > B4-G1 > B4-G1 > JALWUZ01. The sequence continues at coordinate 2,491 of JALWUZ010000070.1, read as the reverse complement.
AATCCTCAAAATCCACGTGCGCGGCAAGCCGCTGGGCGACGACGTTGACTTGAAAGAGTTGGCGCGGGCCACGCCGGGGTTCGTCGGCGCGGACTTGGAGAATATGGTCAACGAGGCCGCCATCCTGGCCGCCCGGCGCAACAAAAAGGTCATCGAGATGTCCGAATTTCAAGAGGCGGTGGAGCGGGTAATCGCCGGGCCGGAGCGCAAGAGCCGTCTGATGTCCGACGAGGAGAAGCGCATCACCGCCTACCACGAGGCCGGTCACGCCGTCGTCGCCCACGTCCTGCCCAAGTGCGACCCGGTTCACAAAGTCTCCATCGTCGCACGCGGGATCGCCGCCGGATACACCATCGCCCTGCCGGAAGAAGACCGCCACCTCACCAGCAAGAGCAAGTTCCGGGATGACCTGGCCTTCGCCCTGGGGGGACGGGCCGCCGAGGAGTTGGTCTTCGGCGACGTGACCACCGGCGCGGCCAACGACCTGGAACGGGTGACGGATTTGGCCCGCGCGATGGTGACCCGCTACGGGATGAGCGAGAAATTAGGCCCGATGACCTTCGGGCAGAAGGAGGAGTTGGTCTTCCTGGGGAAGGAAATCGGGGAGCAACGGGATTACAGCGAGGCCGTAGCCCAGGAGATTGACGCCGAGGTGCGGCGCATCGTCAGCGAGGCCTACGCGCGGGCGAAAGAGGTGCTCACCAAGTACCGCGAGCAACTGGATCGAATCGCCCAGCGGCTCATCGAGGTGGAGACGCTGGACGCCAAGGAGTTCATCGCCCTCTTCGAGGGGACGTTGCTCCCGTCCGACGAGTCGAAGAGCACGCCGCCCTCAGCTGCCGGACAGCCGGCCCGTCCGCGCCCGGCCCGCGAGCGGCCAGCCACGCCGACGTTGGACATGCCCCCGGCCCCCGCGCCGGCCTGACCTGCCCCTGGGCATCCAGACTGCGCCAGACACAGCAAACGTCCACCGGCCCTGTCGAGGGCGCAGGTGGACGTTTTGCCGTCGGCCGGCCGGGGCCACTCACAAAATCTCGGCGACGACCCAGGCCACCAGGAGCATCAGCAACCCCACCGGCAGGATCAACAACCCGATACCCAGCACCGGCGTCAGAGCCACTCCCAGCAGCGAGAGAATCAGCCCCCCCAGTCCCAACACGACCACCAGCACGATGCCCAGCAGCACGAGCGGGACTTTGATCAGCCAGACCAGCACGACCAACGGCACTTTGACCAGCAGGACGAAAGCCACTTTGAGGAGCACGAACAGCAGCACAAAGGGTAACTTGATCAGCCAGATCAGAAAATCCAACATCTTTCACCTCCCGGGTAGTTGTTCCAACCTCTCTACGCAGAGATGGGGAAGAGGTTGCACGCCGGGCACGTTACCGCCATCCCAACCGAGGAGATGACGCTTGGCTATACAAAGACTTTTGAGCGAGAGGGAGGGCCAACTGCGCCCCGGTGACGTTCAGCCGCGCGAGAACCGGCACCGCTTCGCAGCCCATCCGGTAATACTCCGGGTACCGCTCGACGCCGACGGCCAGATACCCCAGCGACTCGGCGGCGGCGAGAGTGGAACCGGACCCCGCGAACGGGTCCAGCACCACCCCCTCGCCCAGAGGCAGCGCGGCGCGGACTATCTCCCGCAGGAAAGACTGGGGTTTCAAACTTGGATGGGGGGCGATCTTCCGCTCCCGTTGCGGCGTCCGCTCGCTGGGGATGACGTCCTCGAACGGCTTGCCGTCCGGCCGACGGCGCAACCCGCCAGTCTGAAACTCGCGCAGGCAATCGCCGACGGTCATCCCGTTGGGGATGGGTTTCCTGAAAATCCCCCAGGGCTCGTAACACCCCCTGGGCATCGTGCAGACGTCGGGGAACTCCTGCTCGGCGTTCTTCGGCCGGTCCCCGCCGCGCAGCGTTCTCACCAGCCGGATGACCTGCCCGCGAAACTCGAACCCGGCCTCGACGACCGCCGGGAAGACCAGCGGGGAAAGGAGTACGTTCGAGGCCAGGAAAATGTGCCCGCCCGGACGCAGAATCCGCCGCACCAGCCGCGCCCATTCCAGAAAGTGGCGGCGGATTCTCTCCCGCTCTTTGTGATTGAAGGCCGTGAAGCGCGGCAGCGGCGACCGGTTATGCCCGTCGAACGCCGGCGGGATGCGCCAGATGCCGCCGTTCCCGTTGGCCCGCTTCTCCAACTGGTCGGGGTCGTACTCCTTCACCCCATACGGCGGGTCGGTGACGACGGCGTGGATGCTGTCGGCGGGCACCTGGCCCATCCATTCGACGCAGTCCGCGAACACCAGGATAGACCGCGTGAAACGCCGGGCCTCGTACCCGTAGGCGTACTGCCACAGGTCATCGGAGGTCATGCTGCTTCCTCCTGAACCGTCTCGCCGAGGCGGTAAGACGGCCCCAGTTCCCGGATGAGGGCCCGCACCGCCTCCCGGTCGCGCTCATCGGACGCCAGCAACTGCTCCAAATCGGC
>JALWUZ010000069.1 GCA_027079895.1 Anaerolineae bacterium | reverse complement strand
CCGGCCGGAGGGTCTACCGCGCCCGGCTGCGGCTGGGCGTCGCCACCGACACCTACGGCGCCGAAGGGCGCGTCGTGGCCGAATCACCCTGCCCTGCCGACCGGGCTCAGGTGGAAGAGGCCCTGCGCCGCTTTCGGGGGGCCATCGAGCAGGTGCCGCCGATGTACTCGGCGGTCAAACACCAGGGGACGCCGCTCCATCGCCTGGCCCGGCGCGGCATCGAGGTGGAGCGTCAGCCCCGCCGGGTGGAGATCTTCCGCCTGGAACTGACCGCCTGGGAGCCGCCGGAGTGCGAGTTGGAAGTGACCTGCTCGCCGGGCACCTACATCCGCTCCCTGGCCCACGACTTGGGACAGGTACTGGGCTGTGGGGCGCACCTGACCGCCCTGACCCGTCTGGCGAGCGGCGACTTCCGCCTGGACGCGGCCCTCTCTCTGGACGAGTTCGCCCAGGCCGTCGCCGACGGTCGTTGGACGGCCCACCTGCACCCCCTGGACGCCGCCCTGACCCGCTTCCCCGCCCTCCACCTGGACGCGGCGGAGGCCCGCCGCGTCTGTCAGGGGCAGCCGGTCGGCGGCCCGGCCCCGACGGCGGAGACGGCGGAGTTGGCCCGCGCCTACGGGCCCGATGGACGATTCCTGGCCCTCCTGGCCCCCGACCGTCGGACGGCGGGGCTCTGGCGGCCTCGCAAGGTGTTCTGCTGAATGCGCCTCTACCACGAGTTACCCCAGGCCCATCTCACCGCCCCCTCCCACGTGACCGTCGGCGTCTTCGACGGCGTTCATCGCGGCCATCGGCTCCTCATCGGGCGGCTGATCGAGACCGCGCACGCCGCGGGGCGGCTGGCCGTCGTCGTCACCTTCGCCCCCCATCCCGCCCTCGTGCTGGGGTACGATTCCCCGCCGATGTTGACCACCATCCCGGAACGGGCCGCGCTCCTGGCCGACCTGGGACTGGACGCCCTGGTCGTCTGCCGCTTCACGGAGCGGACGGCCCGCACTCCGGCGGTGGAGTTCGTCGCGCTCCTGCTCCGTCACCTGCGGATGGTGGAGTTGTGGGGCGGCTACGACTTCGCCTTTGGGCATCGGCGGGAGGGGGATGTGCCGTTTCTGCGCCGTCTGGGGGCCGAAGAGGGATTCGCCGTCCGCATCGTCGAGCCGCTGATTTGGCACGGTGCGCCGGTGAGCAGTAGCCGCGTCCGGGCCGCCCTGCGGGCCGGCGACGTAGACGAGGCGACCGGCTGCCTGGGCCGTCCCTACCGCCTGTCCGGGCGCGTCGTCCGCGGACGCGGCATAGGGCGGGAGTTGGGCCTTCCGACCGCCAACCTCGCATCGCCGCCGGAACGTCTCATTCCGGCGGACGGGGTGTACGCCGGCCTCGCCCGCTGGGAAACGGCGACGGCCCCGGCGGTGATCAACATCGGCCGCCGCCCCACCTTCGCCGGACGGGAGCGGGTGGTGGAAGCGCACCTCCTGGACTTCTCCGGCGACCTCTACGGGCGGACGCTGGCGCTCGACTTCCTCGCCCGCCTGCGGGACGAGCAGGCCTTCCCCGACGTTGACGCCTTGCAGGCGCAAATCCGCGCCGACATCGCCCAGGCCAGGGCCCTCATCGCCGCACCTCGAAGTACAACCGGCGGCGGAAGCGGACGAGAGCCCGGATAGTCGGCGCACCCAGCAGCCCGATGAGCACCCCGTTCCCCACCGCCCGCATCACATCCCACCCGAACGACGTCACCAGGTAGAACGCGCCGTAGCGGGCCAGCGTCTCCCGCAGGCCGAGCCCCGGCGTCCACGCCTGCCCGGCCGGGCCGGCCGCGAAGGGCCAGAAGTAGAGATTGATGATGACCCCGTAGAGCAGCCCCCAGACGAAGCCGAAAGCGGCCAGCACCGCGCACTCCCGGCGGGAGACGGCGGCGGTGGGACGGGGCAGCCAACCGGCGGTGAGCCCCATCCAACCGGCGGTGAACATCTGGTAGGGCAGCCAGGGCCCCACCCCGCCGGTGACGAGCCCGGAGACCAACAGCGAGAACGCCCCCATCAGGAACCCGAACCGGCTCCCGAAGACGTACCCGGCCAGGATGATGGGGGCGAAGATGGGGGAGAAGCCGCCGGGCAGCGGCACCGCCACCTCGATGAACCGCAGCGTGGAGGCGACGGCGACCAGCACCCCCAACATCGCCACCGTCTTCGCGCCGAGGGCCTCCCCCTGGAGTTCCACCAGCAGCGCGACGAGTGCCAGCCCCACCAGGGCCGCCGTCACCAGCGGCGCGTCCTGCCCGTGCGCGGCGAACCCGGCCCCCTGCGCCTGTCCGCCGGTGAAAAAGGGGTAGGCGAAGGCCAGCAGCCCGATGGCCGCGCTGAGGGCGTAGACCGCCCCGCCGACGAGCCGTCGCATCGTGCCGCCTCACCTCCGGCGGCCGCGCCAGACCAGCAGCCCGACCAGCGCGGCGACGATGACGGCGAAGGCTCCGTACCCGGCCGGCGCGGCGGCCGGTTTAGGGGATGGCGTAGCGGGCGGCGGCGCAGTCTCCATCGGG
>JALWUZ010000068.1 GCA_027079895.1 Anaerolineae bacterium | reverse complement strand
ACACTTCTCCTGGGAGCGGGCCGGGCGGCACTTGCTGAACATCTACAGAATCGCGTTGCACGGGTAAGCCCCCGTTGGGCTTTTCAAAGTTCGGGTAAGCGATGGCAGTGCCATCGCCTACCCGGCGTTCTGACGCCCGCACCGCGAATTGCGCGTTGGTCAGAAATATGCTAAAATCCCCTTGCTATGAGTCAGAAGACTAAGATCCTCTACGTTGAAGACGACCCCTCCAGCGTCATCCTGGTGCAGCGGGTGCTGGGGGCGGAGGGTTTCGAGGTGGTAAACGCCTCCGACGGCCTCTCGGCCATCGAGACCGCCAAGCGGGAGATGCCCGACCTGATTCTGATGGACATCAACATCGGCGGGCTGGATGGGTACGAGGTGACGACGCGGCTGCGTTCCATCGAGGAGTTGGAGGACGTGCCTATCGTCGCCGTCACCGCGGCGACGCTGAAGGGAGACCGCGAACGTGCCCTCATCGCCGGATGCACCGGCTACATCCCCAAGCCGATTGACGTGGACACTTTCCCCGACCAGGTGCGCTCCTTCCTGCGCGGGGCCCGCGAGGAGATCGAATCCCCCCAGAAGAAGGAGGAGTATCTGGTCGAGTACAGCCGGCGGCTGGTGGACCGGCTGGAGGAGAAGTTGCGCGAGTTGGAGAAGGCCCACGCCGAGTTGCAGCGGGTGGACAAGATGAAGACCGACTTCATCGTCCTGGCCGGCCACGAACTGCGTACCCCGCTCACCGCCATCTACGGCTACGCCCAAATCCTCCAGGCCAGCCCTCTCATCCAGGGCTCCTCCGAGGAGGTCGGCAGCCTGCGGTTCATCGTGGACAAGATGCTGCAAGCCACCTGGCGGCTCAACCAGGTCATCGGGGACATCCTGAACGTCTCCCTCATTGACGCCGATAAGTTAGACCTGGTCATCGGGCCGGTCTACATCGGAGACCTGGTGAAGCGGGCTATCCGGGACATCACCGACACCGCCACCGACCGCCAGTTGACCTTCGAGTCCTCCGGGCTGGACGACCTGCCGATGGTGATGGGGGACGAGAAGCAACTTTACCAGGCGTTGTGGAACGTCATCACCAACGCGGTGAAGTACACGCCGGACGGCGGGCGCATCACCATCGAGGGAGAGGTGGTGGAGCGGGGAGACGAGACCTTCGTCCACATCCAGGTGAAGGATACCGGCGTCGGCATCCCTCAAGAGGACTTGGAACGGATCTTCGACCACTTCTACGTCCTGGAGGATACCGCCCTGCACAGTTCCAGCAAGACGGCCTTCAAGGGGGGCGGGCTGGGACTGGGGCTCACCGTCGCCCGCGGAATCATCGAGGCGCACAAGGGGCGTATCTGGGCGGAGAGCCAGGGACGGGATGAGGTGCAGTTGCCGGGGAGCACCTTCCACATCCTGCTGCCCATCGGCGACCCCAAGAAGATGTTCTAGCCACCGCTCAAGGCGGTGAAAGCCACTTTGATGGAGCGGGAAGTCCGCTTGTCCACGGCGGCGGCGAATGCCTCCCGATAGGCCGCCAGCGGGAAGCGATGGGTGAGTAGCCGGTCGCACCGCAGATACCCCTCTTTCATCCACCGCATCGCCAACTCGAAGGTAGAGAGCGATTCCCCCTGCCACGACACCACGTCGTGCCCCACTGCGCCGAGCAGGTTCACCTCCTGGTACCAGACCGGCGTCAAATCCAGCCGCATGCGGCGCAGATTGACCCCCACCAGGACGACGGTCCCCCGCGCCCGCGTCCAGCGCAGGGCGTTGTTCAGCGTCTCCGCGCTGCCCACTACGTCGAAGATGAGGTCGAAGCCGCCCAGGAGCATACGGTTGCCGCCGCGCCGGTAGAGTTTCGCGCCGGTCAGTTGGGCCGTCCGGTCGAAGCCGTCCTCGTGCGCCAGGAAGGTATGCCGCGCCCCGAACTCCCGCGCCAGGGCCGCCTGCCACGGGAATTGGGCCAGGGCGGTGATCTCGCAGTCGGGGCTCAAGCGGCGCAGGACTTGAATCAGCAGGAAGCCGATGGTGCCGCAGCCGAGCACGAGGACTTTTTCGCCGGGGGCGGGGAGGCGGCGGTAGGCGGCGTGGATGGCGACGGCGGCCGGTTCGGCGAAGATGGCCTCCTCGTCGCTCAGTCCGGCGGGCACCGGCAGGAGGGAGGCCGCCGGGGTGATGAAACGGTCGCCGAAGCCGCCGCCGATGGGGTGATGGTCGCGCGGTTCGGAGGCCCGCTCACAGAGTACCCGATGTCCGCGCCGGCAGGCTGGGCAGAGGTCGGTGAGCCCCCGTGCGCGGCAATCGTCGGCGCGGCCCCAGCGCACCACGCGGTCCCCCACCGCGAAATCGGTCACTGCCGGGCCGACCTCGACGACCTCCCCCACCATCTCGTGCCCCAGGTAGGCGCGGCGATGGGACGGCAGGGCGACGGGGGCCACGTCCAGGTCGGCGTCGAGGAAGATCTGGTGCAGGTCGCTGCCGCAGATGCCGCACATCCGGTTGGCGACGCGCACCCAGGTTGGGTCGGGCAGCGGCGGGTCGGGGA
>JALWUZ010000067.1 GCA_027079895.1 Anaerolineae bacterium | reverse complement strand
GTGCGGTGCGCGGGTCGGGCCAGCCGAGGGTGGAGAACGGCCACAGGGCGGAGGAGAACCACGTGTCGAGCACGTCTTCCTCCTGCGCGAGCCCGTGGCTCTCGAGCAGCGGCGCGAACTCCCGCTCGGCCTCCTGGTCACGCGGGCAGTACTCGACCTCGAACGGACCGCGGTCCGGCTGCTCGCGCGCGATCCGGGCGGCTTCCTCCAGCTCGAGCGGCTCGCCCTGCTCGTCACCGACGAAGGCCGCCAGTCGCTCTCGGAGCGAGCGCAGTTCGGCCAGCAGGTACTCGCGCGGGATGGCCCCGTCCAACCGGAGCGGCATACCGAAATGGAAGAGGGGGATGTGGGGGAGGTTGCGCCGCCACAGGTCGGTCAGCCCCTGAATCGTGTCGCAGGATTTGGCGAGTGCCAGGGCGTCCAGGTCGTCCAATTCCCCGGCGAGGCCCCGGTCGAGGACGCTGCCGGCAATCCAGCAGGTGAAGCCGGGCAGGTGGGCGCGGGCCAGGCCCCGGTCGGCGGGGGTGTGGAAGAGGAAGACCGGGGTCAGTCCGGCGGCGTAGAAGAGTTCTTCGGGGATGTAGGCGGTGAGGAAGCCCAGTTTAGCGGGCATCGGCTTCCCCCTGGGGTGGCGTAGTCGGGCGCGAGCGGGCGAAGCGGGCGCTGTTGACCTCTTTGTACAGTCCGCGCAGGGAGCGGTAGATACGCCGATAGGCCCGGTAGAGCAGGTCGTAGGTCGCAGCGTTGGCGGGCCGGGGGTCGAACTCGCGCTCGACGCGGATGACTTGTTTGAGGGACTCGAAGTCCGGGTAAATGCCCAGGCCGACGGCGGCGGTCAGGGCCGCGCCGACTGCGCCGGCCTCCTGGGGCTGAACGACGGTCTCGACCCGCCGACCGGTCACGTCGGCGATGATCTGCATCCAGGGGTGGCCCCGTGCCCCGCCGCCGATGACCCGCAGGACGGGGAGCGGGAAGCCGAAGTGCTTTTCCACCACCTCGATGATCCAGCGCAGGTTGTAGGCGACCCCCTCGTAGACGGCGCGGAGCATGTGCTCGCGGGTGTGGTCGGCGCTGATGTTGAAGAAGGTGGAGCGTACCCAGGTGTCGGAGAAGGGGGAGCGTTCGCCGTACATCCAGGGGGTGGCGATCATAAAGTCCGCGCCGGGGGGGACGGTCTCCACTTTGGCGTCCATCAGGGCGTAGACGTTGGGGATGGCGGGGTCGGCCTGCTCGTGACGGTAGAATTGGTCGGCGACCCATTGGAGGCAGGCTCCGGCGGTCTCCATTTCGGCGAAGAGGAGGGCTTTGTCGGGGTCGGCGCTGTTGATGGCGGCGACGCCGTGCTTCCCGGTGGGGCTCTTGCGGGTGGTGACGCCGACCCAGCCGGAGGTGCCCAGGTAGATGTGGCCGTCCCCCTCGCCGACGGCGCCGGCCCCCACCGCCGCCGCCTGCGAGTCGCCGCTGCCGCCGAAGACGGGGGTGCCTTCCAACAGGCCGCACTCCCGCGCGGCCTCCGCCGTCAGCCGTCCCACCTGGTCAATGGAACGCACCAGAGGGGGGAATTTGTCCGGGTCCACTCCTCCCAGGTAGCGGATGATCCAGGTGGGCCAATGTCCGCCTTTGATGTAGCCGACGAAGGCGGAGCCGCCGGACCAATCGGCGACCATCTCGCTGGTCTCCCGGTAGATGAGGTAGCCGTTGACATCGAGGAAACAGGTCATTCGGCGGTAGACGTCGGGCTCGTGCTCCCGCAGCCAGCGGAGTTTGGGGAGGCCGTCTTTGCCGGAGATTTCGGCCCCGGCGACGGCGGCGAATAGGCGGGGGTGGATGAGACGGCGCATCATCCGCTCGGCCTCGTCCTGGGCGCGGCCATCGAGCCAGATGATGGCCGGACGCAGCGGCTCGCCGGCAGGGGACATCGGGACGATACCCAGCATTTGGGTGGTGTGGATCAGCGCCAGGACGTCGTTCGGGGTGGCGGCGGCCTGTTCCAACACCTGTCGGGTGGTGACGGCGATGCTCCGCCACCAGTCCTCCGGGTATTGCTCGGCCCAGTTGGGGTGGGGGTAGTGGACGGGGTAGGGATGGAACGCGCTGGCGTGGATGTTTCCCTCGATGTCCACCAGGACGGCCTTGTTGCCGCCGGTGCCTACGTCGTGGGCGAGGATGTATTTGGGCATGGTTTACCTCACAGGATGTCGTTGTTCATCGCTATTCGAGCCAGAAAGGCGAGTCCGGCTTGTGAAGTGCGTCGTAGCCCCGCTCACGATAGAAGTCGGCGAAGGTCTCGCTGAAGGGAAACTCGTGGCGGAACTCCCGCCGGAGGTTGGATAGCAGGTCATCCCCCAGACAGTCGGCAAATTCGCCGTGCAGGGCCAGGTCGTACCAGGCTATCAACTGGCTCTGCACGATAATCCCCTGGATACGCTGTCCAAGTTGGCGGCAGATGCGCTCGATAAATTCCCGTTCCCCGTCTTTGCATACGAAGACGACACGGTCAGCATTGCTATCCCAAGAGATGTCGTCGGCGAGATCTCCGTCAATGGTGATGTATCTGACCTGAGTGGCCGAATTGAAGCGGGCCAAAATGTCCAACCCCCGGTCGGCGGCGTTGGTGGCGCCGGCACGGTACAGTCGGGCGGGGAGGCTCACTGCCGGGTGTTGGACATCTATCCCCATAAGCAGGCGGGCGAAGTCCTCGAAAGCCGCCAACAGGTCGCTCTCGGTCAGGTCCGCCGCTACGGTGACGGTCACTTTCATGTGTCTTACCAGAGTGTCGAACAGGGCGTAGACCACGATCTCGAACGCTTTGTCTATGCTGCGTTTGATGCCCTTGTCGTGCTCGAACTCGGCCAAGAAGTCCGACAGGTGGAAGTCGCCGGGGGTGGCGGTGCTCAACATCGCGCCCAGTTTCAGGATGCGACGTTGCCTCTCCTGGAATCGTCGGTAGATGTACCGTTCCACGACGCCGTCCTCGTTGGCCTCCGCCAGCGCGGCTAACGTCGCCGGAGGGATGGCGTTGGAGTCGAAGAGGTTGTCCTGGAATTTCTGCGACGAGGTGCAGACTCGGTCGAGAAGGATACGGGACACGCTGTCGCGCCAACGTTTGGACGGGTTGCGGTAGGATTCCAGGTCGTCCCGCAGTTGGGCGATGGTGAGTGTCCCCTGCCGCACGCGGTACAGTATCTCGGCTATCTGGATAGGCTTGTAGAGGTGAACGCGCTGTTTGGCTATCAGCCGATCCAGAGCCTCTTTAGCCTGCCTGACGTCCATCTTGGGCCTTCTCCCGACGGGCCTTAGCGATGACCCAGTCCATATACCAGTTCACGAAGGTAAAGATGGGGTTGGTGAGCCAGAAGAACAGGGTGCTCTCGAAGCCGGGGGTGATGACGTACCGCTTCTTCTCGATGCCCTTGACGACCGCCCGCGCCACCTCGTCCGCCGTCAGCAGCCCGGCGTTGCCGGAGAGCCGCTTGGTCTCCAGGGGCTTGAACTCATCCTCGTAGTGGAGCAACGGCGTGTCGGTGTCCGGCGGGTAGACGATGGAGACGTGGATGCCGTAGGGCTTCAGTTCCTGCCGCAGCGTGTCGGAGAAGCCGCGAATGGCGAATTTGGCCGCGCTATAGGCGGTGAAACCGAAGACGCCCAGGAATCCGGCCACCGAGGAGACGTTGACGATGTGCCCGCTGCCGCGCTCGATCATCAGCGGGACGACCAACTTGCAGGGGTAGAGAGTGCCGAAGAAGTCCACCGCCATGATTCTCTGGAACACCTCGACCGGCAATTCCTCGAAGTAGCCGGGGTGGGAGTAGCCGGCGGAGTTGATCAGGACGTCGGGCGGGGCGTCGGCGGTGAGGGTTTCGATGGCGGACTGGGCCTCCTCCCAGTTGGACAGGTCGGCGGAGAACTGGCGGAAGGTCTGGTCGGGACGGGCCTTGTGCTCCTCGAACTCCGCGATGGTCTGTCCGAGGAGCGACTGGCGGCGGGCGATGATGGAGACATCGGCGCCGCGCCGGACGAGGCGCAGGGCGATCGCTTTGCCGATGCCGCTGGTGCCTCCGGTGATGATGATGTGTTTGCGGTCGAAGAAGTCCACTGCTGTTCCCTCCTGTGACTATTGGGTGAGTCTTTCCATCTGACGGGCGGCGTCGCGCAGGACGTAGACGGCCACCCCGCCGGTGACGGCCGTCACCAGGCCGGCGGCGATGAAGACGGTCTGCACGCCGATGAGCGAGCCGAGGACGGCGGAGAGCCCTTCGGCCAGGGCGGTCGCCGCCACGACGAGCAGGTTGACCGCCGATTGGACCCGGCCGCGCATAGCGTCGGGCGCGAGGGCCTGGGAGATGGCATCCAGGGCGCCGCGGGCCATCACGATGCAGGCCCCGATGACGGTGATACTCGCCAGGACGACGGTGTAGTTCGGCGCGAAGGCGAAGGCGACGATGGCCCCGCCGGCAAAAACCAGCATGCCCCCCACGATGGTACTGGTGGATATGCGCCGCGCCAGCCGGTTGACCATCGCCCCCCCAATCACCGAACCCAGCCCCAGCATGCTCATTGCGATACCGTACTCCAGCCCGCTGGCCTCCAACTGGGTCTTGAGGTGGGGGATCGCCAGCAGGATGATGGCGCCGAGTCCCAGCGTGGCAATGGCGGTGACGGTCAGCACGCGCTTCAGGGCCGGGCTGCGTCGGATGAAGTGCAGGCCGGAGCGCATATCCTCCCAAACGCTGTTCTGAACCGCAGCCGGGGCCAGGACGGTGGGCGGGATGTGCATCACGGCGATGACGACGGCGGAGATGAAGAACGTCGCGCTGTCGAAGATGATCGCCAGCGGCAGCCAGAGTTCAACGGCGGCTCCGGCGATGATGGGCCCGACGATGAGGGCGACGATGTAACTCCCCTGGATGAGTCCGTTGGCCGCCAGGAGCAGGCTGGCCGGGACGATGTTGGGCAGGGTAGCGTTGCGGGCCGGGTAGAAGAACACCCCCACCAGGGCCAGGCCGCCGGCCGCCAGGTAGAGAATCCACAGTTGATCCACGCGGTGGACGGCGATGACGCTGAGGACGATCAGGCCGCGCAAGATGTCGGAGAAGATCATCACCATCTTGCGGTCCCAGCGGTCGGCCATCACCCCCCCGACCAGGCCGAAGACCAGTTGGGGGATGGCGATCGAGATGGCGGGGATGAGCATCGCCAACGGTGAGTTAGAGAGGTTGGAAATCAAGGTGATGGCCGCAATCAGCAGGCACTGATCGCCGACTTGCGAGAGTAATTGTCCCACCCAGAGCAACCGAAAATCGCGGTTGTGAAAAAGTTCATGAACGGCTTGCTGGCGGTCTGGCAGGCGTGGAGGAGTGATGCTCCTGGACATAGCGGATATTGTACCTCAAAGCGGGGGTAACGCCAAATCCCGCAGCCCGCTCCCTGTGCCGTCCGATGCGCATTCCGCCAACCCCTGGCTTCGAGATCCCGTGAATAACGCCGGCTTGCCAAACAAGGGATTTTTGCTATAATGCGCCTTGTTCGGGGCGTGGCGCAGTTTGGCTAGCGCGCTACAATGGGGTTGTAGAGGCCCCGGGTTCAAATCCCGGCGCCCCGACTGGTGTAAGCCCCGGTGGCGGAATAGGCATACGCGGCAGGTTGAGGGCCTGTGCCTTTTTAGGCGTGCTGGTTCGAATCCAGTCCGGGGCATAGCAGCAGCAGAGCCCGCCAGTCGAGGCGGGCTCTATCGTTTCTCCCCCTGATTCCCCCGGAGCGGCTCACGTGTGCCGGAGGTGGTCAATGGAACTAGAGATGATTCTTCCCCCTGTCCGCCCTGAGATGCTGATGATGCCCGACCAGTGCCCCTACGAAGATTGCGACGGGCGACTCTTCAAACGATTGCAAGTGGTGGAACGCTCCCTGCGCGATGTACGGTACCACACGGTGACGGTCCACCGCTATCGCTGCCTCAGTTGCGGGCGCACTTTCCGCGTGTATCCCCAGGGAGTGGGCCGCGGCCAGTTCTCATCGCAGGCGAGAGGACTGGCGACGCTGTCGTACTTCGTGGGGCTGAGTTATGATTCCACCTCGTCGCTGCTGGGGCTCGTCGGGGTGCCGATGGCCAAGAGCACGGTGCATGGGATAGCGAAGTCGGCGATCCGGCGGATGCCCGAACTGAAACGTGAGAAAGTCTTATGGAGGCTGAAAATGCCGACGGGCGATGACAACGCGGTGAAAGTGAAGGTGAAGGGAGAGTGGCACCCTCTCAGCGTGGATACCGACGACGAAGGCAACCTGGTGCTGAGCGTCGGCGAACTCGATGAGGAACTGGCCCGGACGCTCCAGGAGCAGGTGCAGCCCATCGCGCAGGCCCTCGGAGTCACGGTGCGGGTGAGCGAGGATCAGGACGAGGGCGAGCAGGAGGCCGCCACGCCGTCGCGGGCAACGGACGACCGATAGACGTGAGTCGGCGAGCAGGCCTGTGGGTCTGGATAGGGGTGCTCCTGGTCTCCGGCCTCTACCTGGCGACGCTCTGGAACGTCGGCGGCGGGCGGCCTATCGCTCCCCTGGACGACGCCTACATCCATTTCCAGTACGCCCGCCAGTTCTCACGCGGCCATCCCTGGCAGTACAACGACGGCGACCCTTACTCGACCGGCGACACCAGTTTCCTCTATCCCATTCTCCTGGCCGGCGGCTACCGGCTCGGATTCCACGGGGAGCATCTGATCTGGTTCGCGCTGGGGCTGGGGGTACTCAGTTTGGGGCTGTCGGCGGGGCTTGTCTACCGCCTCACCTCCCACCTGGCAGCCTCTTTCCGGCCACGAGACCCGACGGTGGGCCGCTATCTGCCGGGCGTGGCCGTCGCCTTTTTCCTGCTGACCGGGGCCGTCCAGTGGGCCTACCTGAGCGGGATGGAAGGCGGCCTGTTCACCGTGTTCATCCTGGCCGCTCTCGACGCCCTGGTGCGAGAACGCTGTCCCGCGCTCTGGATTGTCCTGGCCGCCCTCACCCGCCCCGAAGGGCTCATCCTGGCCGCCGTCCTCTGGCTCGTCGTGCTGCTCCGCCATCGCCGCCTCGCGCCCCCCGTTCTGCGCCTGACGCTCTCCATCCTGCTCGGACTGCTGCCCCTGGCGGTCAACCTGGCCCTCACCGGCTCGCCGGTCGCCACCGGCGCCCAGGCCAAATCCTGGCTGGGAAACGTCCCCTTTCGGCCCGGCGACATTCTCCACTCCATCCTGCTGAACGCCGGCCGCGTCCTGGGACGGTTCACCCTGGGATACCGGGCCCCCCATCCCTGGCCGCTGGCGCCGGGATTGCTCCCCCTGGCCGCCGTCGGCTGGCTGGGCCTGCTCCGTCGGCGACGGTGGGAGGGCGTCATCCTGACCCTGGGCTGGTTCGCCGCCGGTACGCTGGCCACCGCCGCGCTCATCACCGCCACCTGGCAGGTGGGACGTTACCAGACCCCTTTCCTCGCCCTGCTGATACCCTTCGCCGCCATCGGACTCGCTCTGCTGGCCGGGTGGCGACGTTGGCCGGGCGTCATCTTGGCCCTGATGGTGCTGGCGGCCTCTTTCGCCTCCACCTTGCAGGGACGCTCGCTCTACGCCTGCGCTCTCCACACCGTCGCCGGGCAGCACCTGAGGCTGGCCGACTGGATACGCCGCGAGTTGCCCGCCGACGCCCGTCTCGGCGTGCATGACACCGGCGCCATCCGGTACGTGGGCAAGCGTCCCGTCTACGACTTGATCGGCCTCACTACCCAGGGGGCGGCTACGGCCTGGCGACACGGGGCGGGCGCCGTCTTCGAGCGCATGGAGCACTCGCCCCAGCGTCCCGACTACTTCGCCACCTATCCCGATGTCTTCTCCCTGCCCTACCTGGCCGCCACCGACCTGTTCGCCGTGCGCCTGTTCCGCGCGGAAGTCCCCGACTTCGCCATCGCCAGCGCGGGGCCGGTGCAGGCCGTCTATCGAGCCGACTGGCGGCTGGCGGACAGCGGCAACCAGGTCTACCAGGAGGACATCCGGCAGCAGGTCGCCGGGCTCCCGTTGCTGGACCGGCTGGACGTGGCCGATTTGGACGACGAAGCCGCCCACGACCTGCGTTTTTGGGAAGGAACGGTGCGGCCCGGCTTCCCCACCGAGGTACAGCAGTATCACTACCGCACCGACCCCGCCATCGAGGTGCTGGACGGGGGGCGTCTGTTCACCGGCGGGACGACGTTCCACCTGGCGGCCCGCCCCGGCGAGCCGTTGCTGCTCGTCGCCCGGCTCCACGCGGCCCAGGCCGGGGCCGTGCGCGTCGCGGTGGACGGGCACGATGTGGGGCTGTGGCGTTATCCCCCTGTGCCGGGAGAGTGGCTGGAAAGCCGTTTCCTCGTCCCGGCCACGGCCATCTCACGCGAGCGGGTCACGCTGCGCTTGCAGGTGGCGGCCACCAACCCCGACTTCCGCCATTACGCTCTCTACCACCTGTGGGCCTACGCCGGTGCGCCGACTTTTCGCCCGGCCACCCCTTCCCGCCCGCTCGACGCCCGGCTCGGCGACGCCGTCCGGCTCATCGGCTACGACCTCGCGCCGGAGGCCCTCCGGCCCGCCCGTACCGGGTGAGCCGCAGCGATGCGC
>JALWUZ010000066.1 GCA_027079895.1 Anaerolineae bacterium | reverse complement strand
CGGCGACTTTGTCCTCGACCTCGATGCGGATGTTCTGCCAGTTGCCCATGTTTCCCTCCTTTGAGTTAGATGGGTGTTTGCTTCCCCGATGTCCGCCCGCGCGGGACACCGGCTACGAACCGTTCAAATCGGGCGACGGGTGACGCTGCCACCACAGGGACGGCAGGGTGACGATGAAATGGGCGTCGTCGGCCCAGAAGACGGGGTCGGTGGTGGAGCCGTTCTCCCGCACTTCGGAGATGATGCGCTGGATGCCGCTCGCCACCATCTCGACCAACCCCATATCCCGCCCCACTCCAAATAGCAGCCCGTTGCGTGGATACGAGCGCGGCCGCGCCAGGAGTTCTTCCACCGAGGAGACTCCCAGCAGTCCGCCGGGGTTCTCGACCTCCATCCGGTCGTCGAAGATGCGCACGATGACGCGCTCTGGGCTGTAGTAATCGCGGTGGAAGACGGCGTTGGTCAACACCTCCCGCACGGCCCCCAGCGGATATTCCGGGTGTTCGCGGCGGTAGAGCCCTTCCATCTCGACCACCAGCCGGGCGTTGCGCTTCACGAAGGCCATCCCGTCCGCGATGATCTCGTCGAGTGGGCCGTCCAACGTCTCACGGTCGAGTATCCGGCGGTTGTCAACCTTGTTCCCCCGGAAGCGGAAGGCGTTGATGCCGGCCTGGGGGATGTAGCGCGGCGGGTAGGGGGCGAACAGGAGCACGGCGGCCAGGGTGGGAACGTAGTCCTCGGTCAACAGCCCCATCGCCCGCAGAAATTCTTTGGGCGAACGGCCGTTTTTCACCAGCAGGGGGGAACGGCGGCGGGTGATGATGTAGTGCTCGACGCGCTCCAAATCCAAGTCCTCGAAGGAAGCCTCCCGCACCGGGGCGCGGTCGTAGGCGAAACGTCCGCTCTGATAGAGCATTTGCACGAGTTCGAGCCGCGACGCAATGCGGGAACGGAGCCCATCGCGGACGTAGTAGACGCGGTTCGCGCTGTAAGGTTTCTCGGTGCCCTCCGGCACATCCACCACGACCACCAGCCCGTCGGCGGTCTCATGGCGGGAGACTTGCACCGAGAGCGGCGGGCGACAGTTGTTCAGGGCGGCGTTGCGGATTTTCTCCTCCAACGCCGGCCAGTCGCCGACGCCGCGGATGTGGCCGTCCTTGTCAACCCCGATGACCACTCGGCCACCGTGCCGGTTGGAGAAGGCGACGAACGCTTTGGCAAGAGTCGCAGCGGTGACTTGTTCCTCCTTGAACTCCAGACGCTCGCCCTCGCCGTGTTCGATGAGGCGGTAGATTTCCTCGTCCGGCATGTCCCCTCCGTCGGTCCCTACCTCCGCGCCAGTCCCTCGATGACCGTCTCCAGCGCGGCGCGGTAGAACGTCTCCTGCTCCACGCCGAGCATCTCGCGGCGCAGGGGGTGTTCGAGGAGTTCCAGCGAGCCGTTCAACGTCGCCCAGAGTATCCCAGCGGCGGAGCGCACGTCGCAGGGGCGGAACAGGCCCTCGTCCACTCCCTGCTGAACGGCCTGGGCGACCAGGGCCAGCCCGTCCAGGCTGGCGGAGAGCACTTGCCGGTAGACCTCCGGCTTGACGGCGTCGGGGAAGCGGCCCCGATCCATCGCCACCAGGAGGCGGAAGTACTCCGGCGCGGCGGCGAAGAAGTCGAAGTAGGCCATCCCCAACCGGCGCAGCCGCTCGTCGGCGGGGAGGGGCTCGGCGGCTCCGTAGGCTTCTTGCAGGCGGGCGAGGAGCCGTTCCAGCCCCTCCAAAAGCAAGAGAGCAAGGATGGTCTCCTTGCTCTCGAAGTAGAGGTAGACAGTGCCCTTGCTGACTTCCGCCCGCGCGGCCACCTCGTCCACGGTGACACGGTGAAAGCCGTTGTCACCGTCGAGGAAGACTTCACGGGCCGCCCGGAGGATGGAACGGCGGCGTTCTTCCTTCTCACGCTCGCGACGCGCTCTGGTGGTCACCGACAGTCCTTTTGCTAACTTGCGGTCATTGAATGACTGACGGTCATTATATGCGAAATCGGGGTGGTGTCAAGCGACAAGCGAGCGTAAGCGGGCTTTGCACTCAATTTTCAAGCATCTGGTGGAACAGGTGTAGATAGTCTCTCAGATGGCGCGTGACGAGGAAGTTGCGCCGCACGTGCTCACGCGCGGCCATTCCCATCCGCGCCGCTTCCGCAGGATGTTCGAGAAGGTAGAGTGTCTTCTCACCGCACTCCTGAACCGACTCTACCAGGAAACCGGTTTGGCCGTCCAGAACCTGCAATGGGATTCCACCAACGTTTCCACCAATCACCGGCTTGCCTTTCCACAGAGCCTCTGTCACCACCAATCCAAACCCCTCGCGGGTGGACTTCTGGATCACCACGTCGCTGGCGGCCTGAAAAGCCCCCACTTCCACCGGGCCCACGCCGTGAAAGTTGTGCAAGATGTGAATGTCACCATCCTCTCCGGCGTGGCGGATAGTCTTATCCAGGTAGGTCCAACCCTCCGGGTCGTCAGAGGCCATCGAGCCCACCAACGCCAGTTGCACTTCCGGTATGCGCTCTTTGACGATGCGATAAGCGTCTATCACGCCCAGGGGGTCTTTCCAGGGGTCAAAGCGGCTGACCTGCGTAATCAGGGGACGGGCCACGTCCAGGCCAAAGCGAGCCACGATCTCCTGAGCCCGGCCCGGCGATAGGGGCGCGTTCTTGGGCGATAGGGGGTCAATGGTAGGGGTGATGATCGCCAAGTGCGCGAAATTCACTCCCGGCCCCACGTACTGCGCCATTGTAAAAATGCCGCTCTCGTAAGCACCTATGTAGGGAGCGAAAAACTCCCAATAGGCCGGATTGGGATGGGAGGTGTCAATGTGACAGCGCCAGGCCCAGTGCTTCCCCCCAGTGCGCCCGTGGTAGGTGAGCAGTCCCGCCGGCTGGGGGTCGTGGACGATGACGAAGTCGTACTCCCCTTCGAATGCGTCGGCATTCATTTTGTTGTACCGCCGCCAGATCTCCTTCATCTCGGCGGTGAAAGGGATGTCCATCCCCTGGAGTCCGTTGTGGCAGGCTTTGGTGACGGTGAAGAACTCCTCCGCCCCTGCGATGATCTGCCACTCGGCCTCCAGGCCCACATCGCGCATCAGCGGCACGAGGGTCTGTAGCATCTCCGCCACACCGCCGCCGAAGGGAGTGGCATTGACGTGCAGTACCCGCGCACCGCGAAGGGGAGCGGCCATTTTCCTAATTTCAGAGATTATCTCCTCGCCGACAATCGGGCGGTAGTCGGCCAGGTGTACTTGTCCCACTTCGACACGTTGTAGCATGGGTTGATTCTCCTAGTTCGAGGGTGTCGCCCCACTCTCGGCACTCGTTATCCCTTCACCGACCCCGCCAGCAGTCCGCGCACGAAGAAGCGTTGCATGGCGAAGAAGACGATCATCGGGAGGATCATCGAGATGAACGCCGCCGCCGTCAGCAGATGCATTCCCGTGAACCGGCCCACCAGGTTGCTAATCTGCCACGTCAGCACCGGCGTTTGCCCGCCTAGAAAGACCAGCGCGACCAGGAGGTCGTTCCAGACCCAGAGGAATTGGAAGATGGCCAGCGAGGCCAGGGCCGGGGTTGAGAGAGGTATCGCCAGTTTGTAGAAGGCGGTCCAGTGCGATGCGCCGTCCAGGTAGGCCGACTCGAAGAGGTCTTTGGGCAGCGAGCCCAGAAAGTTGCGCGTCAGGTAGATGGCGTATGGAAGGCCGAAGCCGGTGTGGAACAGCCACACCCCCAGAAAGGTACCGGTGAGGCCCACTTTGGCATAGATGCGGTAGATGGGAATCAGCGTCATTTGGAGGGGGACTATCTGGAGCGCAACGAGGATGACGAACATCAACTGGCGACCTCTGAACTCAAGCCAGGAGAACGCATAGGCGGCGAAGGAGGCGAACAGGATGGGTAAGATGGTGGACGGGATGGCTACCCACAGGCTGTTCACGAACGCTTTGGCCATGCCGCGCTCGCTGGTCAGTCCGGTACCGATGCAAGCGTTGTCCGCCGCCGGGTCGCCATTGACGCAGGACTCGATGTAACTCTCCCGCCCGGCGTACCCCACCATAGCGTCCACATAGTTGCTGATGGTGAAGCGGGGGCGTGTGGCTGCGGTCTCTACGCCGGATAGTTGGCGGAGATAGGTCAGGATGTCGGCCATCTGTTGGGGGTCAGGCATCTCTTCCACGTGAGGGCTGCCGTCTCGCAAGGGACGACGCAGAACCGCTGTGAGGGCAATGGAACGGCGATACTGCTCAATATTCGCCGCCGCGGAAAGATCCGCCTCGGCGATCGCCGTGCCATCTTTTCCGTGGCAGGAGGCACAGTATTGCCGGTATTCTTCCTGACCCACCGCGCGGCGCGGTACAAAAGCCATCCACCAGCCGCTTTCGGCCACATCCTGCCGGGGACGCACCGAAGCGACCAGAAGGCCAACCGTAGGGGTGATCCAGATGATGCAGAGGAAGATGATCACCAGGTGAAGCGGCAGTCTGCGCAGGATGGATTGGAGTTTGTTCATCGCATTGCCTCCTGGATTCGGAAGCGGCGGATGTTGATGTATCCGATGGGGAGGACGGCCAGGATGAGAATCACCGCGATGGCCGACGAGACGCCGGAGTTGAATTTGTTGAATTGCTCGATGTACATCCGCGTGGCGATGACCTGTGTATCCGGCTGTCCCTTACCCATCACGTAGACGATGTCGAATATCTTGAGCACGTTTACGGTCATCGTGGTGAGGACAACGGCGATCGTGGGTGAGATGATGGGGACCAGTATTTTCCAGAAGACCACCCATTCGCTGGCTCCGTCCACACGCGCGGCCTCCAGCAGTTCGGCGGGCACGCTCTTGAGGGCCGCCGAGAGGATCGTCATGCAGAATCCGGTCCACATCCACACGCCGACGATGATGAGAGCGATGTTGTTGATCCAGGGGCCGGTCGTGAGCCAGGGAACAGGGGCGAATCCGAGGGCGGTGACGATGGCGTTGAGCAAGCCGATCTGGTCTCCCTGGGCTTGGTAATGGTACACATACTCCCAAATGACACCGGCCCCAACGAAGGAGATCGCCATCGGCATGAAGATCACCGCCTTGGCGAGAGGTTCGTACTTCACCCGATCCACGAGTACCGCTATGAGTAAGCCAAGCCCGGTCGTGCCCGTCACCATCAAGATGATCCACAGCAAATTGTTGCGGAAGGCCAACAACATCGTCTCGTCGGTCAATGCGTGGCGGTAATTCTCAAAGATCCCCCAGCAAGGCGGTTCGGGCTCCCCCGGTTGGGGCTGCTGGCAGGTGGTCGCCGCCGATTGGGTGCTGTCGGCGTTCTTGAAACTGAGGTAGACGGTGTTGAGGGTGGGATAGACGACAAAGAAGAGCATGATGAGCAGAGCGGGTGCAAGGTAGAGCCAGGGGGCATACTTAGCCTGTTTCATAATGGCCGGTGTCTGTCCCTTTATCTTTGCCATAACGCCCTCCTCCGAAGAGATAGGGGCGGGCCTTCAGTGCCCGCCCCTACTTCTACTTTGAGTAAGCCTCGTTGGCTTTGGCTTCCATACGTTCGAGGATGGTGTCGAGGTCGCCGCCGTTGAGGTAGTCCACCACAGCCTGCCAGTAGTCAACGTTGAGGCCGCCGGGGAAGCGGTCGTCGGCGTCGAAACTGAAGGCGGGGGCCTCGTTCATCAGGGCGGCTGCGCGTCCCTGGAGAGGGCTGGTGTAGTCGTCGGCGGTGACGTTGTTGTTGGGAGAAAGCCCCCAGCCGGAGGCCGCGAGTGCCCGTCCCCCCTCCGCGCTGAACATGTAGTTCAGCAAGGCCACCGCAGCGGGATTGTCGGCGTTGAAGAGAGCCATCACGTCGGCCCCGCCCTGCATAGGAGCCCCGTACTCGTCGTTGAAGGCCGGGAACATAAAGAAAGTGTAGTCCTCACCGGCGACGAGGTCCGGGAACTGCTCGCCGATTATCCCTCCGGCGAAGGAGGCCTGGCGCACCATGTAGGCTTGCGGCGGATCCTGGAAAGGCGGGTAGAGCGATTCCTGGAAACTGGTGTTGAGGGTGCCCTGGGCACCGCCGAGAGCGTAGGTGTCGCTGGCGCAGATGTCGTAGTAGGTCTGGAAAGCCTCCTTGATGGCCGGGTCAGTCCAGGGAACCTCGTGACGCGCCCACCGCTCGACGAAGTCGGCTCCCTGGGTGCGGAGCAGGATATCCTGAATCCAGTCGGTGGCAACCCAGCCGGTGGCGTCGCCGCTGCCGATGCCGCAAGACCAGGGAACGCCCCCGTCGGCGACGATCTGATCCATAAGCGAGGTCATCTCGTCCCAGGTGGTGGGGACGGAATACCCCATCGCCTCGAAGACCGGCGGGCTGTACCAGACCAGGGACTTGGTGTCGGCCTTGAAGAACGCCCCGTAGACGGTCCCGTCCACAGAGCCGAGGGACTGCCAGGCGGGAGAGTACTGGCTCAGGTCAATGATGTCGTCCAAAGGCACCATGTAATCCTTGAACTGGGCGAGGAGGCCGGGGTTGGGGAGGCCGACGATGTCGGGCGGGTTGCCGCCCTCGATGCGGGTGGAGTAGACGGCGAGGTCGCGGGTGCCTTCGTACTCCAGGGTGATGTCGCACCGGTCGAGGAAGGGCTGAAGGATGCTCTTGAAAGTGCCCTCCTCATCGCCGCTCCAGACCCCAATCATCGAGACCGTGCCCCCTTCGCCGCCCATACATCCCGCGGCTTCGGAGGGGGCAGTCGCTTCCTCGGTCGGGGCTTCGGGAGGAGCAGTCGGTTTCTCGGTTGGTGCAGCGGTAGGCGTGGGAGCAGGTTTGCAGGCTGCCAGGAGCATACCGGCTACCACCAGAATCGCTATCAGTATCCATCTCATCCTAGACATTTGTGATCCTCCTTTGGTCAGATAACGGGTTCCAATTCAGTTTTTCTCCCAAGTAGACTCTACTACTGCCGATACCTCACCTCCTTCCTGACAACGGCCATCCCGGGTCATAGACCAGGACAACCGCCTACGCAACCGGTGATCGGTTGAGGAGACGAGAAACAGTTTTAGGGTGCACCGCATGTCTCTCGGATTACCAACTCGGTGTCCAGCAGAATCTTGGTCTGTTGAGGGGGGTCGTGTTCGATGATGCGGATGAGAAGTTCGGCTGCGGTCCAACCCAGGCCGAAAGTGGGAACGCGAACTGTGGTGAGAGCGGGGACGATGAAGCGGGCAGCGGTTATGTCGTCGAAGCCGACCACGCAGAGGTCATCGGGCACTTGGAGCCCACGAAGCCTGATGGCCCGCAAAGCGCCCATCGCTACCATATCGCTGGCGATAAAAAGTGCCGTCGGTCGTTCATCTTGGGCCAGCAGGTCATCGGCAGCGACCTGGCCGCTCTCTTCGTCGAAATTGCCGTACCGAACCAGGCTCTCGTCGTAAGGGAGGCCGGCTTGCTCCAATGCCTGGCGGTAGCCGTCCAGTCGCTGGCGACTGGCGGTGTACTCGAGGGGAGCGTTGGTGATCATCCCGATGCGGCGGTGGCCCAGCGTCAGCAGGTAGTTGACCGCTTCCGCCGCTCCGCGGACGTTGTCCACGTCAACCGAGGGAATGTCGGTGCCGGGCAACTGACCGTGCAAGGTGATGGGGAATCCGTCCTCGTATAACTGGAGCAAATGAGAGGCGTCGGAGCGGGGGCCGGAGAGGATGAGGCCATCGGTGTGACGGCCACGGGCCAACTCTACGTAACTGTCATCGGGCTCATCCGGCTCTATGGGCCGGAAGAGGACGTAATATCCGTAATGGCGGGCGGCGCGGGTAATGCCTTGCAGGAGTCCGGGCAGGAAGGCATCGCGGTAGGTTCGGTCGGGCCCTCGGTGCCAGACCAGGGCAATGGTGCGGGTTCGGCCACTTACTAAACGGCGTGCTATCGCATCGGGGTAGTAGTTGAGTTGACGCGCCGCTTCCTGAACCCGCTGCCGTGTCTCGGGGCTGATGTGTACGTCGGGTACGTTGTTGAGGACGAGGGAAACGGTGGTGCGGGAGACACCGGCGAGTCTTGCGACATCACGGGAGGTCGGCCTTTGCGGCATAGTCCCCTTCCTTCGTACTAACACGTATTACTAACACGTGTTAGTAGCATTATATCCAAGTTGGGAAGTTTGTCAAGTTGCGCCGCGCTCGGGATTTCGAAGCAAACCGAGGCCTCCGTATCAACCCCCCGCCTCCCTCCTCACTTGGACGGGGTTGCCAGAATCGCATTTTCGGCGAAAATAGGGTCTCTCTGCTGTGGAGGTGCTCTGTGCCTGTCAACCCCACCGACGACATCGAAACCCAATCACCGGAGGCCGTGCTGTTCGCCCGGGCTCAGGCCGGTTGTTCCGCCACCCTCAACTACCTGATGGCACGCCACGACGGACTCGTCCAAGCCGTGGTGCGGCGGCAGGTACTGGGGGACTTGCCGTTCGAGGAAGCCCTGCAGGCCGGACGCATCGGCCTCTGGCGAGCCATCCTGGGGTTCGGCCCACAACGGGGCTACGCCTTCTCCACCTACGCCTGGACGAGCATCGCCCGCCACATCTGGCGGGCCGTCGAGACGTATGCCCGCCAGGAGTCCCCCCTCCCCCTATCC
>JALWUZ010000065.1 GCA_027079895.1 Anaerolineae bacterium | reverse complement strand
TTCTACACCTACATGGCGAGCCGCGGACTGCCCGCCGTCTACCTGCTCCTCCCCCTCGTCCTCTGGGCCGCCCGCCCGCGCCGCTCCCTCCGTCCGCTGCTCGGCCTGACCCTCCTCCTGCTGCTGACCGGTGCCCTCGTCGCCGCTCCCCTCGTCCACTTCCTCGTCACCCATCCGGGGGCGGAACAGCGGCTCGGGCAGTTGGCGCGTCCGTTGGAGCAGGCCCGGCATGGGGATTTCGCCCCCCTCTGGCGACGGATCGCCGCCACCCTGCCCATGCTCACCTTCCACGGCGACCCCCTCTGGCTCTACAACCTCCCCGGCCGCCCGCTCCTCGACCTCTGCGCCGGGGGACTCTTCTACCTCGGCCTGCTCATCCTCCTCCGCCGGTGGCGCGACCCGCGTCACGCCTTCCTGCTCCTCTGGCTCGCCCTCGGCCTCGCCCCCGCCCTGCTGACCGGCCCCGACGCCACCGTCCTCCGCGCCATCGCCGCCCAGCCGGCCATCTTCATCATCGCGGGCCGGGGGACGACCGCCATTCTCCGCTACCTGCGCCCGCGCCGCACGGCGACCGCCCGCCTGCTCACCGTCTTGGCCCTCGCCTACACCGCCGCCCACACCGCCCACGACTACTTCGCCGTCTGGGGGGAGGCCGCTCCGGTGCGCGTCGCCTACCATCACGCCCTCGTCGCCGCGGCCCGTTACCTCGACGCGCAGCCGGAAGGGGGCGTCGTGGCCCTCTCCTCCATCTACCCCGGCCCGGTTCACGACCCCTACACCCTGGAGATCACCCTGCGCCGCACCGACCTTTCCCTGCGCTGGTTCGATGGCCGTTCCGCGCTCATCATCCCGGCCGGCGACGCGGCCCGCTACGTCATCCCCTCCCTTGCCCCGCTGGACGACGCAGTGGAGCCGTTCTTCGCCCCCTACGCCGTCCACGTCCACACCACCCACTTCCGCCCCGACGACCTGACGACCCGCTTCGACGTCTACCGCCTCGACAGCGCGGCCGCCCGCGCCGCCTTCCTTCCGGCGACCCCCCTCCCCGCCGCCGACTTCGGCCCGACCGTCCGGCTGCTGGGCTACGACCTGCGCACCCCCCGCGTCCCGGCGGGGGGGACGGTGGAACTGCTCACCTTCTGGCGCGTCCTCTCCCCCTGTGACCGGGAGGCGGTCATCTTCGTCCACCTCCTCGACGACGACCGGCAGATCATCGGGCAGGTGGACCGCCTCGACGTGCCGACCTGGGACTGGCAGCCGGGGGACCTGTTCGTGCAGATTCACCGTTTCCCGGTGAACGACGCCGCGCCGCCGGGCCCCCATCCCCTGGAACTGGGGCTCTACACCCGCCCCGACCTGGCCCGTCTGCCGCTGACGGTGGCGGGCGAACCGGCGGGAGACCATCTGCTCCTCCCGGTCGCGGTGGAGGTGACACCCCGATGAGGGCGAAGACGGGACACTGGCCCTGGCCGCTCCTGGTGCTCCTGTTCGCCTGGGGAGCGCGGCTCTGCTGCCTGGCGACCGTCCCCCCCGGCTGGCGGGACGACGAACTGATCAACATCCACGCCCTCTCCGGCGCGGTGCTGGACGGCCACTACCCGCTCTACTTCACCGGCGCGTCCGGCCACGAGCCGTTGTACCACTACCTCCACGCCGGAGTGCATGCGGTGCTGGGATTCAACGTCTTGAGCGGGCACATCCTCTCCGCCGCCCTGGGGCTGCTCTCCGTCGCCCTGACCTACGCCCTTGCCCGCCGGTTGTTCGGCCGGGAAGTGGGGCTCGTAGCCGCCCTGACGCTGGCGGCCTCCTTCTGGTCGCTGATGTACAGCCGCATCGGGTTGCGGCACATCGCCCTGCCGCCGCTGGCCCTGGGTGCGCTCGTCCTCATCGCGCCCCTGGCCTCGCCCGCCGCCGAAAGACCGCGCCTCCGCCCATCCCGCGCCCTCCTGCTCGGCCTCCTGTCCGCCCTCGCCATCTACACCTACCCCGCCGGACGGCTCCTGCCGGTGCTGCTCCTCCTCTTCGCCGCCTACCTGTTCCTCTTCCACCGCGAGCGTGACCTCTCCGGCCTGCTCCTCGCCCTGGCGACGACCGCCCTGCTGACCGCGCCCCTGGCGTTCGCCATCGCCCGCGGCACCAGCGAAGCCGCCGCCCAGGGCATCGGCGCGGACGCCCGCCTGGCCGAACTGGCCGTTCCGCTCCGCGAACTGCGGAACGGCGACCCGCGCCCCCTCATGAACAACGTCTGGGCCACCCTGGGCATGTTCCACGCCACCGGCGACCCCGAATGGCTCTACAACATCGCCGGCCGGCCGGTCTTCAGCCTGGCCGGCGGGCTTCTCTTCTGGGCCGGCGTGCTCGTCGCCCTGCGCCGTCTCCGGGAGCCGCGCTACTTCCTCCTGCTCCTCTGGCTGGGACTGGGACTGCTCCCGACCTTCCTCAGCGTCCCGCCTGCCAGCCTGAGCCACTCCATCCTCGCCCAGCCGGCCGTCTACATCCTCCTCGCCCTGCCGCTCCGTCGGGCCCGCGCCCGTCCCCTCCTCGCGGCGGGACTCGCCGTCATCGTGCTCACCGTCCCC
>JALWUZ010000064.1 GCA_027079895.1 Anaerolineae bacterium | reverse complement strand
AGGCTTGGGTAGCTGAACGCAACGGAAAGCGGGCCACCGTCAATTGGCAATTCGGTGTCTCCGACGCGCGGGACAAATTGGAACGGCTCTACCCTAACTTGTCAGAATCATCTTGACGAGGTACTAGTCAAAACGGCGGAAGTGGTGTATAATGTGGGTGTCAATGGGTCATAGTGGGTCATAGTGGGTAAGCCTCCCACACACCCGAAGGATTCCGCCGCGATGTTCCTGGGAGAATTCGTTCACGTCCTCGACGACAAAGGTCGCCTGACGATACCCGCTAAGTTCCGGGCCGGCCTGTCCGATGGCCTGGTGATTACCCGGGGCATTGACCGTTGTTTGGTGATTTATCCCCTGGATGAGTGGAACCGGCTGGCGGCACAGGTGAGCGCGTTGCCGCTGACCAATCGCAGTGCGCGGGCCTTCCGCCGCTTAGTCTTCGCCGGTGCCCACTACGCTACCCCTGAAAACGACAAGCAGGGCCGCGTCTTGATCCCCTCCCGCCTGCGCGAGTACGCCAACTTGCGCGACGAGGTGGTCATCGCCGGCCTGAATAACTACATCGAAATTTGGAACCCGGAAGCCTGGGCTCAGGAGCGCGAGCAGATCGAGGAAGACGAGGGCACGGTTGAAGGATGGGCCAACCTGGGTATCTGACGGTCGCACGTGCGCCGGCCAGGTCGTCCACCGGCGGTGAAGCAGGGCGGGGATGAGAAGCGTTCACATCCCTGTCTTTTTACAAGCGGTGCTCGATGGCCTGCGGGTCAGACCCGGCGGGCGGTATGTGGACGGGACGGTGGGCGGCGGCGGGCACGCGGCGCACATCCTGGAACTTTCCGCGCCCGATGGCCGCCTCCTGGGGCTGGACCGGGACGCAGAGGCGGTGGCCGTGGCCCGCTCCCGTCTGGCGGACTACGCCGACCGGGTGACGCTGCTCCACACCTCCTTCGACCGCCTGGCGGAGGTCGCCAGAGCCCAGGGTTTCGTTCCGGTGGACGGGGTGCTCTTCGACCTGGGGCTCTCGTCGTTGCAGTTGGCCGACCCGGCGCGAGGGTTCTCGTTCTCCGCGGACGGGCCGCTGGATATGCGCTTCGACCCCGACTCCGGCGGAGAGACGGCCGCCGACTTGGTGAACCGTCTGCCGGGGGCGGAGTTGGCCGCGCTGCTACGACGGTATGGGGAAGAGCCTCAGGCCCGCCGCATCGCCGAGGCGATCGTCGCCGCCCGCCCCCTGCACACGACGGGGGAATTGGCGGCGGTGGTCGAGCAGGCCGTCGGCGGGCGGCGCGGACGGCGCATCCATCCGGCCACGCGCACCTTCCAGGCCCTGCGCATCGCGGTCAACGACGAACTGGCGACGATCGAACGGGCTCTCCCGCAGGCGGTGGAGATTTTGGCCCCCGGCGGGCGGCTGGTGGTGATCGCCTTCCACTCGCTGGAGGACCGCCTGGTCAAGCGGTTTATGCGTCGGGAGAGCCGAGATTGTATCTGCCCGCCGGAGACGCCGGTCTGTGTGTGTGGCCACCGGGCGACGTTGCGGATGGTGACGCGCAAGCCGTTGCGTCCCTCCGCCGAGGAGGTGGCGGCCAATCCCAGGGCGCGGTCGGCGCGGCTGCGGGTGGCGGAGCGGATAGGCCCGGACGGGGGGCGGTAGGGGCAATCCCTTGCGGTTGCCCCAGGCAACCCCTTGTGGTTGCCCCAGGCAATCTCTTGCGGTTGCCCCCGATGGGGACGGTAGGGGCAACCCCTTGTGGTTGCCCCCGATGTGGTTTCCCGCTGGGGTAGAGCGCATGCATTGGGTGAGACGAAGTCTACGACAGGGGCGGTCGAAGGTCAACCGGCGGGCGGTGTTGCACCTGGCGTTGCTGGTGGCGTTGGTGACAGTCCTCTCGGTCGCCTACCTGATGCTGGTCGGCGGGACGGCGGCCCGTGGACGGCACATCCAGCAGTTGCAGGCGGAACTGTTCCGCCTCCAGCGGGAGAACGAACAACTAGAGGTGCAGATCGCCGCGGAGAGCGCGATCGTCCGGCTGCGGGAGCGGGCGAAATCGCTGGGATTCGTCCCGGCGGAGCGGGTGGTCTTCGTGCCCTGAGAGGGTGAGGATGGAAATACCACGTCGGCGACTGCGGCTGATGAGCGCGTTGCTGTCCGCCCTGGCGATGGTGATCGTCGTCCAGTTGGTCAAGGTACAGATCGTGGATCACCGCTTTTACAAAGAATGGGGCCGCGAGCAGCGCGAACGCTCGATCGCCATCGCCGACCCGCCGCGCGGGGTGATCCGCGACCGGGCCGGCCATCTGCTGGCCGGTAACGGGGTGCGCTACTCCGTCGAGGCGGCTCCGGTCTACGTGGTGGATGCGACGGCGGCGGCGACGGCCTTGTCGCCGCGCTTGCACCTGCCCCTCGGCCAGGTCGAGAGCCAGTTGCGGAGCGACGCTCCCTGGGCCCTGCTGGCCGCTTCGGTGCCGAAGGAGACCGGAGAGGAGATCGCCTCCCTGGGATTGCGCGGCATAACGGTGCGCCCTCAGTGGGTGCGGGAGTACCCGGAGGGCAGCCTGACCGCCTACGTGACCGGCTTCTGCAACGCCGACGGGGAGGGGTTCTACGGCGTCGAGGGGTTCTACGACGACCTGCTGCGTCCCCGGACGGTAGAGTGGCACGGGCCGGTGGACCCGTCCAGCGAGCAAATCCCCTGGGCAGTCGCGCCGGTGGTGCTGCCCCATCCGGGCACGGAGTTGGTGCTGACGCTCGACCGGACGATCCAGGCCCTGGCCGAGGAGGAGTTGTCCCGCTCGCTGGCGGAGTTCCAGGCGCAGGGGGGCACCGTCATCGTCCTGGACGCCCGCACCTTCGAGATTCTCGCCCTGGTCAGCCTGCCGGACTACGACCCCGCGCGGTACGGCGAACTGTACTCCACCAATCCCGACCTGGCGAGCGACCCGGCGGTCAGCAAGCAGTACGAACCCGGCTCGGTGTTCAAGGTGCTGACGGTGGCGGCGGCCCTGGATTCCGGCCTGGTGACGCCGGAGACGACGTATCAGGACACCGGCCACATCGAGGTCGGCGGCGTGGTGGTCTCCAACGCCTCCCATCGGGCCTACGGGGAGCAGACGGTCGCCGACATCCTCATCAAATCGCTGAACGTCGGGGCGGCCTGGTTGAGCACGCAGATGGGGCCGGACCTGTTCTACCGGTACGCGCTGGCCTTCGGCATCGGCCGGCCGACGGAGGTTGACCTGGCCGGAGAGGTGGCCGGGCGGATGTGGCTGCCCGACGATTACGAACATTGGCACGAGGCAGATCTGGCGACCAACGCCTTCGGGCAGGGGCTGGCAGTGACGCCGATCCAGATGGTGACGGCGATTGCGACGGTCGCCAACGACGGGGCGCGGCTGAGGCCGCACATCGTCGCCCGGCGCATCGAGCCCGACGGCCAGGTCTTCACCTACCGCCCGACGGTGGAGGCGCAGGTCATCTCCACCGCGACGGCGCGGACGCTGACGGACGTCATGGTGCGGGTGGTGGAGGAGGGGGTGCCCCAGGCCCAGGTGCCGGGGTATCGGGTGGCGGGGAAGACCGGCACGGCGCAGATTCCCATCCCCGGCGGCTATGACCCGCAGGGGACGATCGTCTCGTTCGTCGGGTTTGGGCCGGTGCCGGACCCGCAGGTGGTGGTGCTGGTGAAGTTGGAGCGGCCCCGCACCTCGACGTGGGCCTCGGAGACGGCGGCCCGCTCCTTCGCGCGGCTGATGGGACGGCTGTTCATCGTGCTGGGCGTCCCGCCGAACGACGGGTTGGAAGTGGCGGGTCTGTGACCGGCCAGGGGCACAGGAGGAGTGCAGGGCGTCATGTTGACTCTGACGGATGTCATCGAGGGGTTGACCGGCATGCGAATGCGGGGTCTGGAGCATCCCGTCACCACAACGGTGGTGGACTCTCGCCGGGCGCGGGCGGGCGCGTTGTTCGTCGCCCTCAAGGGGGAGCACGCCGACGGGCACGATTACGTCGCCGACGCCTTCGCACGGGGCGCCATCGCCGCGCTCGTCGAACGGCGGGTGCCGGTCGAGGCGGCGGTCATGGATTTGGAAGACCCGCTGGAGACGTTTCCGGCGGCCTGGACGCTGCCGGTGGTCATCAAGACCGGCGGCAGCCTCGACGCGCTCCACAAGGTGGCCTCCTTCTGGCGGCGGAAGCAGACCAACTTGCGGGTAATCGGCATCACCGGCAGCGTGGGGAAGACGACGACGAAGGAACTGACGGCGGCGGTGCTCTCCCGACGGTACGTCACGCTGAAGAGCGAGGCCAGTTACAACAACGAAATCGGCCTGCCGCTGGCCCTGCTCCATCTGACGGAGGAGCACGAGCGGGCGGTGTTGGAGATGGGGATGTACGATGTGGGGGAGATCTCCGACCTGGCCCGCATGGCCTTGCCGCAGGTGGGGGTCGTCACCATCGTGAGGCCGGTGCATTTGGAACGGGCGCGGACGTTGGAGCGCATCATCCAGGCGAAGACGGAATTGGTCGCCGCGCTGCCCCCCGCGCCGGAGGGGGTGGCGATTCTCAATTACGACGACCCCAGCGTGCGCGGGATGGCGGCGGCGACGGAGGCGCGGGTGTTCTTCTACGGCCTGTCGCGGCAGGCCGACCTGTGGGCCGACCACATCGAGGGGCTGGGGTTGGAGGGGATTCGCTTCCGGCTGCACTATCAGGGGGAGGAGTTGCACGTCAAAGTCCCGCTCCTGGGCCGCCACTCGGTGCATACCGCTCTGCGAGCGGCGGCGGTCGGCTTGATGGAGGGGCTGACCTGGCAGGAGATCATCGAGGGGATGCGGGGCCCGCTGGCGCAACTGCGGCTGGTGGCGGTGCCGGGCCCGCACGGGGCGACGATTCTGGACGACACGTACAACGCCAGCCCCTCCTCGACCATCGCCGCGCTCAATCTGCTGGATGAGTTGGACGGGCGGAAGATCGCCGTGCTGGGTGATATGCTGGAACTGGGGGACTACGAGCAGGAAGGGCACGAAAAGGTCGGCATGCGGGCGTTGGAGGTGGCGGATGTGCTCATCACGGTGGGGGAGCGCGGACGCATCATCGGGGAGACGGCTCTGCGCTGGGGCATGGACGCCGACCGGGTGCATATCGTGGGGAGCAATGCGGAGGCCATCGCCTTGTTGGAAGGGATGGTGACGGGGGAGGATGTGATTCTGGTGAAGGGCTCGCGGGCTATGCGGATGGAAGAGATCGTCAACGCGCTGGGAAAAGGCTGATGGACTTCGCGCTCATCCTGGCGAGTATCTCCTTCCTGATGGCGGTGGGATGGGGGCCGGTGCTGATGCGGATTCTGCGCCGGTACAAGATCGGCAAGCGCATTCGCATTGACGGCCCCAGCGGGCACCGGGTCAAGATGGGCACGCCGACGATGGGCGGGTTGATGATCGTCGTACCGGTGGTGCTCATCACTCTCGCGCTGAACCTTTACAACCTGCTGGGACGGACGATGATCGGGCGTTCGATCCTGGTGCCGCTGGGGGTGATGCTGGCCTACGCGGTCATCGGCGCGGTGGACGACCTGGCCGGGGTGCGCGGAGTGCGGCGCGGCGAGGGGCTTTCGGCGCGGCGCAAGTTGTTGGTGGAGATTCCCCTGACGCTGGGGGTGGCGGTGGTGATGAAGGTGCTCCCGATGCAGTTCGCCGGACAGGTGGGGGTGCCGGGGATTCATCGGGCGGTGGAGTTGGGTTGGGCCTGGGTGCCGATCGCCGCTTTCGTCATCCTGGGCTCGGCCAACGCGGTGAATCTGACCGACGGGCTGGACGGGCTGGCGGGGATCATCGTCGCCAGCGCGTTCGCCGGATACGGGGTGATCGCTCTGTTGCAGGGACAGGTTCACCTGGTGCATTTCTGCTTCACGGTGGTAGGGGCCAGTTTCGCCTTCCTGTGGTACAACGCTCATCCGGCCCAGATGTTCATGGGGGATACGGGCAGTCTGGCACTGGGGGCGACGCTGGGGACGGTCGCCCTGATGACCGGGCAGTGGTTGTTGCTGCCGGTGGTGGCGTTGATTCCGGTGGCGGAGACGCTCTCGGTGGTGTTGCAGGTGTTGTATTTCAAGTACACGCGGCGCAAGTTCGGGCGCGGACGGCGGCTGTTCAAGATGAGCCCGTTGCACCATCATTTCGAGTTGCTGGGCTGGTCGGAAACGCAGGTGGTGCAGCGGTTCTGGCTGGTGGAGTTGTTGGCGGTGATGGCCGGGGTCGCACTGGCGTTGTGGTGAACGGCTGGTGGAGCGTAGGAGCGCGGAGATGGAACTGCTCGCTCTCAGGCAAAGGATAGCGCAGGGGGAGAACCTGCACACTGAGTTCAAGGCCGGGCCGATCAATCCCGATAAACTGGCCGCCGAACTCACTGCTTTCGCCAACACCGACGGCGGGCTGTTGCTGTTCGGCGTGGACGATGAGCGGAACATCGTCGGAGTGGATGATGTGGACGCTCTGGCCCGTCTGGTGGATCAGGTCGCCTATCAAAACTGCGAACCGCCGCTGACGGTCGTTCAGGAGGTGGTGCGGACAGAGGGCGGGCCGGTGCTCGTCGTTCGTATCCCCAAAGGCGAACAGCGTCCATATCGAACGCGCCGAGGGGATTACTTCGTCAGGACGACGAGCGGCCGGCGGAGAGCCTCACGTCAGGAACTGCTCCGCCTCTTCCAGGCCGCCGAAAGTCTCTTCTTCGAGGAGACGCTGGTGCTACAGGCCACGGTGGACGACCTGGACCTCCGCGATTTCGACCGGTTCTGCCGGATGTTCATCGGGGAGTCCGCGGTGGACGACCAGCAGTTGCTCAAGAACTGGCGGTTGCTCAAGGAGCGCGACGGCGAGTATCATCCGACACTGGCCGCCATTCTCCTCTTCGGACGGGAGCCGCAACTGTTCTTGCCCTACGCTTACGTCACGGCGGCGCGGATTCTGGGGCGCGACACCGCCGGGGAGCCGGTGGACGTGAAACGGATAGACGGCCCCCTGTTCCGCATACACGAGGACACTTATCGCTTTCTGAAGATTCACCTGCTGACGCCGCACCGCATCGTCGGGTTCGAGCCGGAGGCTTTCCCGGAACTGCCCGAAACGGCGTTGCGGGAAACGGTCGCCAACGCTCTGGTGCATCGTGATTACACCATCGCGTCCCCGATTCGGGTGTTCATCCTCGACGACCGGGTGGAGATTCGCAGCCCCGGCGGGCTGCCGAACACCGTCACTGTGGAAAGGGCGAAGTCGGGTATGGCTCACGTCCTCCGCAACGCGCAGATCTACACCGCGTTCTACCGCGCGGGGCTGGTGACGGACACGGGGAACGGCATCCGGCGGGTCATCCGGGCCGTCGAGAAGGCTACGGGGAAGGAGCCGGAGATCCGCGATGAGGGAGCCGAGTTGGTCGTCGTGCTGCCCAGAAACCCGACGATCGCAGGGGAGGCCGGTTGATTTGACGGAGTTCGACGGCAAACGGGTGTTGATTATCGGCCTGGCGCGGCAGGGCACGGCCCTGGCCCGCTTTCTGGCCGGTCGCGGAGCCCAGGTGACGGTCTCCGACCGGCGCAAGAAGGACGCGCTGGCGGAGCCGCTGGCAGCCCTGGACGGGCTCCCCATCCGGTACGCGCTGGGCGGGCATCCCCTGAAACTGCTCAAAGGGGTGGATTTGGTCTGCGTCAGCGGGGGGGTGCCGCTGGAGGTGCCGATCGTGGCCGAGGCGCGACGGCGGGGCATCCCGCTGAGCAACGACGCGCAGATTTTCCTCGACCTGTGCCCCGCGCCGGTCATCGGCATCACCGGGTCGGCGGGGAAGACGACGACGACGGCCTTGACCGGTGAGATGTGCCGGGCCGCCGGTCTGCGCACCTGGGTAGGCGGCAACATCGGCAACCCGCTCATCGCCGACCTGGACGCCATCGGGCCCGATGACCGGGTAGTGATGGAACTTTCCAGTTTCCAGTTGGAGATTATGACGACGAGCCCTCCCATCGCGGCGGTGCTCAACATCACCCCCAATCACCTCGACCGCCACAAGACGATGGAGGCGTACATCGCCGCCAAGCGGAACATCATCGCCCACCAGTCGGCGGAGGATTACGCCCTGCTGGGGTACGACGACGCCAACGGGCGGGCGTTGGCCCTGGACACGGCGGCGCATCTGCTCTGGTTCAGCGGCGGGGCGGAGGTGGAGGAGGGGGCGTTCCGCACCAACGGGACGCTGCTCCTGCGGCTGAACGGGACGGACCGGGAGATCTGCCACGTCTCCGAACTGCGGCTGCTGGGCCGTCACAATCAGTTGAACGTGCTGGCGGCGTCGGTGCTGGCCGCGCTGGCCGGGGCGGAGGTGGAGGCGATTCGGCAGGTCGCCACGACGTTCACCGGGGTAGAGCACCGGTTGGAGTTGGTGCGGGAGGTGAACGGCGTCCGCTGGTACGACGACTCCATCGCCACCGCGCCGGAACGGACGCTGGCCGCGCTGCGCTCTTTCGAGGAGCCGCTGGTGCTCCTGGCCGGGGGACGGGATAAGAAGTTGCCCTGGGAGGAGTTCGCCGCCGAGGTCGCGCGGCGGGTGCGGTATCTGGTGACGTTCGGCGAGGCGGGCCCGATGATCGCCCGCATGTGCCGGACGGCGTTGGCGGCGGCGGACGGCCCGGCAT
>JALWUZ010000063.1 GCA_027079895.1 Anaerolineae bacterium | reverse complement strand
CGTCCCCCACCCCTATGCCGACCGTCTCACCGCCGCCGGAGATGGTCATACCGGAGCCGTTTCCCATCCCCGGCCCGCGAGCCTACGTGCCCTCGACGACGCTCCTCATCCCAACTCCGGTGATGCCCGTGCCGGTCGCCGCCGACGCCGTCAACATCGTCGTCCTGGGGAGCGACCAGCGTCCCGATTGGAGCGAGTGGCATACCGACGTTGTGCAGGTCGTCTCCATCCAGAAGAGCACCGGCGTGGTATCCATCATCTCCATCCCGCGCGACCTCTACGTCTACATCCCCGGCTTCTGGATGAGCCGTATCAACTTCGCCGATTACTACGGCACGGCCTACGGCTACGAGGGGGGCGGCCCGGCGTTGGTGCGGGATACCCTGCTCTACAACCTCGGCATTCGGGTGGATCACTACGTCCGCACCAACTTCGACGGCCTGATCGGCATCGTGGACACGCTCGGCGGCATTGACGTCCCCGTCCACTGCCGACTCAGCGATTACTGGCCCTACCCGGACGAGAACGGCGTGTACCAGATCATCACCGTCGAGCCGGGCATCCATCACCTGGACGGCGAGGCCGCGCTCTGGTACGCCCGCTCCCGCAAGACGACCAGCGTTTTCGACCGGGAGCGGCGGCAGCAGCAGGTCTTGCAGGCCATCTGGCACCGGGCGCGGGAGGCCGGTATGCTCTCCCGCGTCCCCGCGCTGTGGCAGCAGGGCCGCGAGATGGTGGAGACCGACCTTTCGCTGGGCGACGCCCTCGTCCTGGCGAAGATCGCGCTCGCCCTGGACGACCGCGACGTGCGCTTCTACAACATCGGCGCGGAGGTGCTCACTCCCTGGACGACTCCTTACGGCGGCTCCGTCTTCCTCCCCCGCTGGGACGCCATCCGCCCGCTGCTGGCGGAGGCGATGGCCCCGCCCCCGGCGGCACGGTTGGCCCGCACTTACCGCCCGGTCGAGGTCTGGAACGGCACCACTCACCCCGATTGGGACGTACTGGCCGCCGACCGGCTGTACCGGGCCGGGTTTCCGGCGGTCATCGGTGAGGCGGACCGGCACGATTACCCCCACACTCAGTTGCTCGTCTTCGGCCCCCGGCTGAAAGGCTCCGGCGCGAGTTACTTGCAGGAGATGTTCGGCCTCGCCGACGAGCAGGTGATCCTCAGCCCCGACCCGGAGGCTACGGTGGGGTTCCGCCTGGTGCTGGGCGCGGACTACCACACTTGCCCCTACCGCTGACATTCGACGCTCCAGAACGCCATCCCCAAAGGCTCGCGCCCACGCAGAACGTGGGCGCGAGTGTTTCTAGGTGTAGGCCGGTTACGCTGCCAAAGGCGCGGTCAGTGGCTCCGCAGCACCAGCGGCAGGTAGACCCGCGGCGGGGCGACGACGACGGGATGGAACGCTCCGGCGTGCCCGCAGCCGTTGGTCGCCGTCATCACCACCCGGTACTGCTGCACCGTCACCGTGACCGGGAACACGTGCGTGATGGGGTTGCCGCTCCCCGGCGCACTCCCATCGCCGAAGTCCCAGGTGTAGGTGAACGGCGTGGTGCCGGTGAGCACCGTCCCGGTGAACAGGACTGTATCCCGTCCGGTGGGGCGCGTGGGCGTGAAGGTGAAGTTCGCCCCGAACGGCGGACGACAGCCGGTGCCGGTGAAGGTCGCCGTCACCGACCGGTCGGCGCTCATCGTCAGAGTGATGGGGTTGTCGCTGCCGCTCAGGTCGCCGCTCCACCCGTCGAAGTGCCAGCCGGGGGCCGGGATGGCCGTCAGCCGCACGTTCGTACCGGAGTAGTAGAACGTCCGGCTGGGCACGACGGCGACGCTCCCCTGCCCGACGGTGTGAACCGTCAGCGTGTGGGTCGGGACGCTCGCCTCCGTCGTCAGCCAACTCTCGCCTGTGGTGCTGCCGTCGCCGGCGGTGAGGACGATGTGGGCGGTGTCGGTGCTGCCGTTGACGGCCGTCAAGGGGATGCTCACAGTGACGGACAGGTCGGCCCCGGCTCCGGCGGCCAACGGCCCGACGCTGACGGTGGCCGTCGTCGGCCAGAGGTTGCCGGAGATGGCGGTCGTGAAGGTGTCGGTGCAGTTGCCGCTGTTGGTGACGCGCAGGGTGTAAGTGACCTCCTCCCCCGGCGCAGCGGTCTGGTGAGCAGTCGGCGGGGCGATTTCGACCCCAGGTACCGTGCTCACCGTCGTGGTCAGGCGGCTGCTCGCGCCGACGGTGGGGCTGGAGACGGAGGCGGCGGCGATGAGGACGGTGTCCGCCTGGTCACAGGCGGCGTCGGCGGGGACGCTCACAGTGACGGTGACGATGTGGGTCGTCGTCGGCGGCAGGCTGATGGCCGCCGGTTCGACCGCCGTCCCCCAGAGGTGCCCGGACGCGCTCAGGTCGAAGGTGTCGGCCACGTTGCCGGTGTTGGTCAGGCGCAGGGTGTAGACGACCGCCAGGCCGGGCTCGCCGGAGTCGGCGGCGGAGGAGGGAGCCAGGGAGACGCCGTAGCGGGGCGTGAAGGGGGCGCCGGTGACGGTGACGAGGTGGGTCGCCGTGACTACGCTGCACCCGTTGGC
>JALWUZ010000062.1 GCA_027079895.1 Anaerolineae bacterium | reverse complement strand
CCACTCCCATCCAGCACCACCTCCGCCCCCGCCGTGACCGTCTGGGGCGCTCCGGCCTCGGCCACCGGCGCACGGTTGACGACCGTCAGGGCGACGGTGTCGCTGACCGTCCCACCGCACCCGTCCCTGACGCCGACCGTGACCGTCTGCCGGCCGGTGACGAGCCAGGTGAAGGCCGCCGTGTCGCTCAACCCACCGCTGTGGGTGACGACCTCCTGCCCCATCGCCTGCCAGGTGTAGGTCAGTGGCAAGACCCCCGTCCCAGGCACGCCCGTGACGACCGCCGTGAAGGTGACCGGCCGCGCCGCCGTCGCCGTCACCGGGCCGGACAGAGTGACGCCCGCCGTGCCGACGCAGGGCGCCGCCGCCTCCACGAGGAAGCCGTCCCCGTGCGCGTCCCACTCGCCGTACCCGTCCACCGTCTCCTGGATGACGGCGTAGACCCCTTCCACAGCGGCCACGTCGCCGGGCCAGACGAACTCCTCCCACCGTTGCTCGCCGCCGTTCAACGTCAGGTGGCGCGTCGCGCTGTAGACCGTCTCGCCCAGCGGCGAACGGATCTCGACGGAGGTCGTCACCGGCAGCACAGATGCCCCTTGCAGGTTCTCCAGGTAGACGGTCAGCGTCACCGGCTCACCGGCGACGATGGGGGCCGGAACGACCGTCAGGTCGCCGG
Organism: Anaerolineae bacterium; assembly: GCA_027079895.1. Classification (GTDB taxonomy): domain Bacteria; phylum Chloroflexota; class Anaerolineae; order B4-G1; family B4-G1; genus JALWUZ01. Next base: position 1,907 of record JALWUZ010000062.1, on the reverse strand, counting down.
CGAGACGCGGCAGCGTGACGGTGATCTGGGCGCTGTTGTTGCCGGTGTCGAACTCGGCGACCGGCTCGACCTCCACGTACAGGAGATGCTCCCCGCCTTTCCCGCTCACGTCCCACACCGTCGAGACGAGGGTAGTGCTGAGAGCGTCCAGCGCGGCGAGCGGCGCCGTGCCGATGAGCGTCCCGCCCTGGTCAGGCCGCCCCTCGTAGAAGCGGACGACGCTGGCGGCGGACGGCTCACCGCCCCCGTTGCCGATCAGCGTGGAGACGGTGCGGGTGACGGCCCCACCATCGGCGACGGAGATGCCGTTGCACCACAGGTCGGCCGCCGACGAGCCGTAATCGAACCCGACCCGCCGGGCGCCCCAGTAGTCGCCGATCTCCAGACGGGCATCCAGCACCCGCCGCCCTACCGGAATCGGCCCGGCCAGGGTGACGGTGACGGTCTGGTATCCGGCGGCGAGCGTCACCGCCTGGGTGCTGACCGCGCCGGTGTCGAGGGTGAGGACGATCTGCCCCTCCTGATCATCCAGGCTGTAGATGTCCATCATCACCTGCACCGGCTCCGTCGTCCCGGTGTAGACCTCCCGCGCGGTGGTCAGGCCGTCGAGACTGCCGGGGCCGAAGTCGAAACTTTCGGTGCCGGCGGCCTGCACCGACCCGCTGTCGGCGGTCATCCACCAGGGGGCGAGGAAGGCCGCCTGCGGGCGCACCAGTTGGTACATCATCCGGTGGAGCCCCATCTGGAAACTGGTGACGGTGTTGGTGAGCACCACTACGTTGTTCATCGAGCCGTTCAGGTGGACGGTGCGCTGGCGCACGGCCCCCGTGCTGCCGTCGGGGTAGAGGATCCAGTTGCGGAACTCGATGTCCTGCTCGATGCCGCTGTCCACCGTCAGCGTCAGGCTGATGACGGTGCCCGGAATGTACGGCCCCGGCGTCATTTCGGAGCGCAGCACCCGCACCCAGGGGGCCGCCACGTCCACCCAGAGCGTCTGCTCCCGTCCGTCAGCGGAGCACTGGCAGTCGTGGACGACGTAGTAGATGGAGTAGGAGCCGCGCTCCGTGTCGCCGGGGATCGTGATGGCGAGGAAGTACTGCCGCCCCAGCGTGAGACTGTACTCGCTGCCGAAGGCGTAGACCGTCAGCGTCCCCTGGGTCAGCGTGGTCGTCACCCGGGCGTAGATGGTGTTGCCGGGCCGGTAGACCTGCCGGTAGATGTGGAGCGTCGCCCCCAGACTACCCCGTTGCAGGTAGAAGGTGTCGAGATAGGCCCCGCGGTCGCTCTCCTGCCCGTAGATGCCGTAGAAGACCTTGCGGTCGCCCAGCAGGGTCGCGGTGTAGCGGAAGGTCATGCTCGTCCGCGCTCCGGGCGTCAGGCTGAAGGCCTGCGTGCGGGTCAGCCCGTTGAAGGCCATCAGCGCGGTCAGGTCGCCGGTATCCCGCGTGCCGGTGTTGGTGATGTTCAGGGTGACGGTCAGCGGGTCGCCCTCCAAGTAGTACTCCCGATCCGTGACGGCGGAGACGGTCAGGGAGATACCGTCCACGTGGAAGAGCATCTCGCCGGAGTCGCCGGCCGGGTCGTGGGTGGACGTGACCTCGTAGGTCGCCAGGATGTCCATCGTCGGCATATCCAGCGGCAGGTGGAAGGAGGAGGTGAAGTAGATCGTCTCGCCGGGGGCGATCCACTGGGCGTAAGTCTCGTCGCCCAGATCGCCCAGGGAGAAGTGGAAGTAGGCCTGGCCCACCGCCGAGCCGCGATTTTCCACCCCGAAGGTGAGAGTGACGGTGGAGTTGCCCAGGAGGGTAGTCTGCGAGGGGACGGAGGCGACTATGAAGCGCGGGCCGGGGACGACGCCGGTGACGGCGGCGGCCGTGACGAGGGTCGTCATATCGGGCCGCCACAGT
>JALWUZ010000061.1 GCA_027079895.1 Anaerolineae bacterium | reverse complement strand
CACTTCCTGTATTGCCCCAGATTTCGGAGCCGTATAGTTTGTCCGAGCCGTAGTTTAGGTAGACTGCGCTACCGCCCTGGGCGGTGTTGCTGTAAATCAGGCAATTGGTGATGGTGCTGGCGGTGTGGTCGGCGTATATCCCGCCGCCGACACCTCCCCACCCTCCCCCCTTGCCGGCGTCGCCACCGGTGAGCCGCAGACCCTCGATAGTGGGCGTGATGCCGCTGCCGCTGATGTAGAGCACCCGCCCCTGTCCCTGCGCGTCCAGCGTCGTCGGATGGGCCGCCGGGTCGGACGTGTTCCAATCCGAGGTGGTATAACCGCCCCGGATCGTCACCGTTTTGCTGATGTAGACCACCTGGGTAATGCCGGCACGGACGTGGATGTCGGTGTAGGTCCCCTGGGCGACCTTGATGGTGTCGCCCGCTTGAGCCGCGTCCACGGCGGCTTGCAGCGTCGAATAGGTACACCCGCTGGGGCAGACGTGCAACTCGGCCGCCGGAGCAGCCTGGGCGGGCAGTCCGCCGTCCACCCAGCGGAGCAGGGCCAGGGTCAATCCCAGCCCCAGAATGACCACTACGAACAGCAATTCTTTCCTCATCATCGCTCCTCCTTTGATTTTGGCATGTCAGCCTCTTCCGGCCGCCGTCAGGAGCCGGCTAGAGGCTCGACGTTCAAAGCCCAACTCCGTCTCATATCCCCCTTAAAAATTGGCCCTGCGGTTGCGCCACCGAACGGCGCAGTGATAGAACTCGAGCCCGGCTATCGCCAGCAGCCAGTTTTCTTCATCGCGGGACAGATCAGGCGCCAGGTTGCGCACCAACGGCCGCCGCGCCGCGTCGCCGCTCCACGGGCCGCTGCGAGACAGACCATCATTGACTTCGGCTACCGTCCGGCCATAGAGTTCCACGGGGCCATACCGCGACGACAGGGGGGCGCTGCCTATCTGCCACCGCAAGCCTCGGTGACGATGGTAACGACCAATAGGCTGTCCCTCACCATCGAAGATGGTCCCCTGGTCCAGCCGAATGCTCCCCAGAAATCGCCCCCCGACAGTGACCTGCGCCACGTTGGCTTCGATACCCAGCCGCGCCTCGTGCGCCGATGTGCGCAGATGCAAAAACCCCCGCGTGCCCTTCAGGCTCAAGTAGCAGGCCAACAAGCCGGGGGCGTTCGGGTTGCTCAAACTCTTGATGACGCCGCGGTATTTTCCGACGATGAGGCCGCCCCGGGTACCGCGCCATTGGCAAGATAGATCGGCCAATGAGCCCCAGGGCAATAGGCCCACTGCTGCCTGAGAGATAAAGTCGGACGCACGGCTCTCGACTTGATCCATCTCCTGGGCGCTGTAAGGCCGGCTCCGCCGCAGGAGCAGTAGGAACACCAGGCCAAAGGCCAAGATGGTAAACAGGCCCAGACCGCAAAAAGCCGCCGCAATGAGCAGTTCCATCAGTGCCCCCTTTCAGCCTCTTCCGGCCGCCGTCGGCCGGCTATTTCTCGTCCAGAGTGTGGAGCATCGCCAGGGCGAAGCGGGCAGCCCGCTCCAACCCCTCCGGCTCCAAGTGCCCCAGGTCGTCCGCGTGACGGTGCCAATTCGCCAGCCAGCCGTCCTCTCCCACGCCGACCAGACAGAGGCCGCGAAAGCCCCGTCCGCGCAGGCTGCCCACCTCCTCGACGATGACCACCTCCCGACCCGTGACGCCCAGTTCCGGGTGGCGGCGGCTCGTCTCCTCGGCCCAGGCCAGCGATTCGGGGTCGGGGGCATAACCGCTCAGGTAAGAAAGGCTGCTGTGGCGGGTGACGTAGGCAATGCGGCGGGTGCTGACCATCTCGAAATCGAGGAACCAACCATCGCGCAGCCGCTCGCCGTAGGCATCCAACAGAGCGTGCATCCCCAGACAGCCCACCTCCTCGGCAGCGGTAAAGGCCAGCCAGACCTCGGTGTGAGCCAGCGGGTCGCGGCGCAGGTGCGCGGCCAGTCCCAGCAGACAAGCCACCGCTGAGGCATTGTCGGCGGCTCCAGCGATGTAGCCGCCCCGCTCGTCGTTGAGCAGGTAGAGCAACATCGCTCCCAGGGCCGCCAGCGTCCCCTTCCGCACCGCCTCCGCCCTCCGGCCCGCTCCCAGCGAGCGGGCGATCTGCGCCAGGCCGTTGAGCAGCAAAGTCGCCTCAGCCGCCGTGACCGAGGCGACCAGCATTTTCTTGACGCCGGGGGCAAAGGTGAAGCGATGCTTGTTGGTGTCGGTGTGGCCCACCAGCACGACGGTGTGCCGCCGCTCCCGCCGGGCGGGGAGGCGGGCGATCAGGTTGGCCGTGGGCCGCTTGGGGAAGAAGGGAGCCAACAACTGGCGGCCTCCCTGGGCGGCCTGCCACAGGTGGTACGCGCCGGTCAGGGCCGCCAGGCCGCCGAGCAACCGGCCCCAGCGCCCCAGCCGTCCGAGCCCGTTTCCGACCACCGCCAGCAGCGCGGGCGCGGCGATGGTGTACCCCCAGGTGTCCCAGGCGCGGAGCGGCATCTCTTCTACATCGTCCAGGCCGATCTCGCCCAGGACGCGCCGGATGTAGGTCCGGGCCGCCGCCTCCGGGGGATGGCCCGTCGGTCGCGGGCCGATCTCCCCGGCCAGGGCCCGGACGTGGGCGTACAGAGACGAAGCAGCCAGCGGGTCGTCCATCGTTACCTCCTCGATGTCGAACGAAACTTACTCACGGGCCAGAAGCAGTCCGCCGATGACGGCGACCAACAGTCCGAACAGGAAGAAATACAGCCCGCCGGTGCGCCGGGAGGCGACGTATCCCTCCTGTGTGCCCCCGGCGAGGAAATCGGCCTCGAGGCGGAGAGTCCCGTCGCCGCCGCGCACCACCCCCACGGCGATCACCTGGTCGCCGGCGAGGAAGCCCCGGTCCCGCGAGGTGCTGTAGCGGAGACTGGACTTCGACCCCATGACCCTGAAGGCCGGGCCCATAACGGTGTGGGGAGTCAGTTCCAGGTCGTAATCATCGTTCTCGACTTGGACCGGCCCGTCGTCCGTCTCGATCAGCAACGGCGGCGTCACCCGCTTGGCCACGCGCCAGGAGCCGGGATGCGGCCAGCCATCATCATCCACCCGAATGTTACGGCTTTCGTAGTAGTAGGTCACGAAGCCCTCCCCCGGACGCTGAACCGGGTTGTCGTCGCTAATCCATCCCTCAACCACCACCTCATCGCCCGGCTCGACCACCGCCAGGTCGGCGGGATAAGCGGGCAGATTGGCGACCCGCTTGGCCTCCAGCCCCGTCCAGAACCAGACGAACAGGCCGCAAGACAGCACGCCCACCACAAAGAGCAAGGCAGTCCAGGGGACGCGGAACGTGACGCTGCGCCCGAACCGTTTGCCCAGGTTGTAGGTGAGCAGACGGGTCAAGGCACTCAATTGCCAGGAGCGGACTTTCGGCATGATGATGAAGGCGACGACAACGACGACCAAGACGAGCACAATGCCGGCCATACAGATCGCCGAAATGAGCAATTCCATTGGCCCCCCAATCCCCCGCGCTTATCTCGATCAGTGACTGCGCACCACCAGCGGCACGTAGACGCGGCTGGCCTCCGCCAACCGCCCCCACGTCGCGCCTTTAATGGGCTGGTTGGCAAGTAGGCTGACGATGTTGTTCACGTCCGGGCTGCCATCTGTTTTGACGGCAATCTTGTACAGCGTGGTCTGAGCTGGGTCGCTGGCGTAGGCGGAATAAAGCAGCCAGTTTCCATCTGGACTCCAGCCGTGTAACGTGAGCGTCGTACTCGTGTCGTTAGCACATGCCCAGCCTTTGAAAGAGCCGTCGGCCCCGTAGACCACCAGGCACTGATACCAATTGTAACTCCCTTTGAAGGCGATTAGATTCTCATCCGGCGACCAGAAGATGTTCGATTCCAGCGGTTCGTTCCAGTTGTAATCGTTCCACATATTCAACAGCGTTTGCTTGTTGTTGCCGTCCTTGTCGGCGACGTAGATGCCTACATTATCGCTGCAACTGTCTCCGTGGTAGTCGAAAATCGCCAACTTGCCGGACGAGGGGGCCACGTCGAAAGCCTTCACGTTCGATAGGCTGACACAGCCCGCGACCGAAGAGGTGTACACAGTGTGCTGCGCCGAAAAGTTCAGGTCGGTCCATTGGATTTTGGTGCTGGTGAAGCGGTAGTAGATGCGGTCGCCATAGGCCACCGGATACTCGAAGTTCATCCGGTCGGTGCTGTCGGGCGTCAGCGTCAGGCCGGTATTGTCCACGCCGGACACCACGTTGACGGAGGTCGAATCCCAGGCGTCCAGGCCCGGACGATAGGCCACCAGCCACCGCCCCCCCGGCGGCACGTTGTTGAACGTGAAACTGCCGTCCGCCGACGACGAGTAGACCATATCCATCCCTTCCAGGTAGACCGGACAGTTGCCCCAGGCGGTGCCATCGCCGTGCTTGACGTAGCCGGAGACGGTGCTGTCGCCGCTCTCGCCCCAGATGCCGGACTCCGAGCCGGGGGTGATCTGGTCCAGGTCGCCGCCGAATGAGGTGATGCGGAACACATTCCGCCGCGCGGGGGTGTAGATGTAGGCATGCTCCGAGTGGAAGTAGATGTACTTGCCGTCCGCGCTGAGGCGTGGGCCGTACACCTCCCCCGTCGTGAACTTGGGGCTATTGCTGAAGTCGAACAACCTGGTCTTGCCGCTGCCGTCGGGGTTCAGAGTGTAGAGCGTGTGGTTGTAGTCGTCGTCGGCGATGGAGACCAGGATTTTCTCCTCCGTCTGGGCGGGTGTCGCCACTCCTGCCGGGGAGAACACCGGCCCCAGCACCAGGGCCGCCAGCAGGACGAACTGCCAGGCTATCGTTTTCATCACTCCCCCTTGTTGCTGCCCTCCCGCAGGTCGTCGAACCCACGGGAGGGCAGTCTGCCTCACTCCGCCTAGTGATTGCGCACCACCAGCGGCAAGTAGAGATACCTGCCGATGGAGATGGAAAGAGCATCGTTCGCCGTCCCGCCGCAATTCCCGGCCACCACCGTGACCTGGTAACTGCCCGCCTGACTCCAGCGGTAAGTGGCGTGGGACGTCCCCTGCCCACTGACCAGGCCGTCGGACGACCAGGTGTAGTTGATAGGCGTGCTGGCGTTCGCCGGTTGCACGGTGGCGGTGAAGGCGTAGGTGGTGTTCGGCTCGCCGCTCGTCGGCCCGGCAAGCGTCACGCCGGTGATGGCCTCGCAGGAGGTCGGCGGCTTACTGATGCTGATGTCGTGAGTGGCGGTGACCGTGCCACCGCAGTTTTGGACTCGGAAGTTGATCGTCTTGGTGCCGGTCGTCGTCCATCGGTAAGTCGCCGTGAGCGTCCCCTGCCCGCTGAGCGGCGTCGGCGACCAGGTGTAGGTGAGCGGCGCGGTCGCCCCCGACGGCTCGTAACTGCCGACGAACTCGTACTGGACGTTGGTGTAGCCGCTCGTCAGGCCGTTGATGTTCGCGCCGGTGACGGCGGTACAGGCCGCAGTGATGTTGACCTGCACACTGTCGCTGAAGTCCTGCCCGCCGCAGTTGCGGGCCGTCACCTGCACCGTTTTGTTACCGGCGTCGTTCCAGCGGTAGGTGGCCTGATTGCCGTTCGCGCTCACCAGCCCGTCGGTAGACCAAGTGTAGGTAACGGGAGTCGTGGCGTTGGTCGGCGTGGGCGAGGCGGTGAAGGTCAACGTCTCCCCCGTGTTGCCCGACGACGGCCCAGCAAGCCCGACGCCGGTCAACGGGACGGAGCAAGTACCGGCAGGGGAGATACTCACCTGTACACTGTCGTTGAAATCCTGCCCGCCGCAGTTGCGGGCCGTGACGGTGACGGCATGCGTCCCAGCGACGCTCCAACTGTACGTGGCCTGATTGCCGTTCGCGCTCACCAGCCCGTCGGTAGACCAGGTGTAGGTGACGGGAGTCGTAGCGTTGGTCGGCGTGGGAGAGGCGGTGAAGGTCAACGTCTCGCCCGTGTTGCCCGACGACGGCCCGGCCAGCCCGACGCCGGTCAACGGGACACAAGCCGATCCACCACCGCCGCCGGCCCAGAAGCCGCTGTACAGCGTGTACCCGCCGCCGCTGACCGTCCCGGCGTCCGGCTGTCCGGCGGTGCCCGTCAGCGTGTAACTGCCGCCGCTCGCCGCACCACCGCCGCCGTCCACCGTCCACCAAGTCAGGTCGTAGCCTCCGCCGGTCTGAGCCCAGACAACACCAACCGTTGCCAGGCTCAGGCCCAAAACGGCCCCCAGTAGAATTATCTTTTTTTTGTCCATCGCAGATCCTTTCTCGGTGACTAGTAAGGCTGACCGACTGTGTAAGAGATCACGACACCGTAAGCGATGACCGGGCCGTTTGTGTCCCTCGGCAAGTACAGGTAAGCGTAGTAAGCGTGCGCCGAATTATCCACGTAGGCGTAGTCAATGGAGTAGTCGGAGGAAGAGCCGGTGACTGTCTGCCCAGGCCCGCCGCCGTGACTAAAGGCTTGGGCCATCAAATCCTCTCCGCCGATCAGGTCGGTCCGATACAGATCCGCCCGGCCGTCGTCGGCGCAACCGTCTTTCCAGTAAAAGGCCATCCCGGTCACCGTGGCGTGATTGGGAAGTTGAACCGGGGCCACGAATACGCTGCTGGTGGAGTCACCCGGCACCACGGCGTTGCCGACGCCCTCGTAGTGATAGGAATACGTACTGGTCAGTGGTGAAAATGCAGAGCCGGGCAGGGAGATACTGCTGGTGAACGGCTTCCAGTACAGCGTGCCGCTTATCATCGTATTGCCTTCCGAGAAGAGGCCATACCCGTCCGGGGGCGTGGCCTTGCCGTAGACGCCGAAGCCACGGCTGCTCTCGCCGTAGACGCCATAGCCGCCGGAGGAGTTGCTGTTGTAGCCGTACACACCGTAACCCGCCACGGAATCGCTCCGCCCGTAGACGCCGTAAACCTTGCCGCTGTCGCTGGCGGCATAACCATACACGCCCCAACTGCTCTCGCTGCGACCAAAGACACCGACGTTGTTGGTGCTGGTGAAGTAGCCGCCGGCCTCACTCGTGGACGCGCCACGGACGCCGGCCCCTCCTGTGCCCTTGCCATAAACGCCGCCGTAGCCGGTGAAGTAGCCGCCGTAACTGCCGTTGGCAGTACTGCTGTTGCTGCCATACACGCCATAGGTGACGCCGCTGCCGGTGGCCTCACCCTCCACGCCGACTCGGTTGCCCTTGCCGAGCACGCCGACATCCTGCGATGTGCCCTGGATGCCGTAACTGGCGAACATGCCATCGTAAGTGTTGTTGACGAGCAGGGTAGCCCCGGCCATAACACTACCGCTGACCACTGCCCCCGGCCGCAGGCTGAGGGCGTAGGGCGCAGCGCTGAGCCACACATAGTCGCTGAGAGGGGTATAACTGCCGCTGCCGCTCGGACAACGCACCTCGATCCCCAGTTGGCGACCCTCGCCGGTGAAGGCACTGTCGCCAAAGTCCAACAGGGTGGAGAAATAGCCATCCTGCACCTGGACGGCGGACTTTTCCACCGGACTGCCCACCTGAGAGGGAGAGAGGGAGTTATCATCGTACAGCGTGAACCGGAAATCACACGTGCCACTGTAGGGGCTGCCGTTCTGCAACAGCCGCCCCTGATAGGTGAAAGCGGTGCCCACGGCGGATTGGGGAGACTGTCCGTCCTGCGGGCCGGAAGACTGCGCCTGACTGACGACCACCAGGCCGCCAACCAGCAACAACGCTATGCCAAAGGCAATTGCCAAATTCCAGTACATCTTGTGCTTCATCTCAACCTCCTGTAAATTTGTGATTTTGATTTTCTCGCGGGCCGGTCGGGCCCCTTTTGTCCTGATTGTCCGGAGTCTACTTCATACATCCTCCTTCTCCCCTCCCTGCTCGGCCCGGCCGAGCGGGCCGGTGTACCACTCGATGAAGGCCAGCATATCATCGACAGAGTGGAAGTAACGCGCCTTCCCCGTGAAGGCATGCTGAATCCAGCCCCGCCATTCGGATGAAGTCGTGGCCGACTCCTGGGCCTGCTCCTGCCAAATGCGCACCACGAATGAATTGCTAGAGCGTTCCTCGCCGGGCATATGGTCTACCTGTTCCGATTGGGATTCCGCCCCTCCCCGGCGGGCTCAGGCTGGCCCCCGGCCCGTTGCAATGTCGTTGATCCTCTCACCTCCGCCGGAGACGACGATGTCGCCGTTGGCGACCTGCCCGGTGGCGGCGATGGGGACACGGACGCCGTAAGCCATTCCGCCCCGTGTGCCGTGCCACTGAGCGACCACACTCTACCACAAAAGTGTCTCGCAAATGTCTCACCGGAAGCGGCGGAAGAGGGAACCTTTCCGCCATTTTGAGGATACTGTCGGGGTGCTCGTTGGGGGGAAAACGGGGTCAGCGTTTCCGACGGGCGCCGCGCGTGCGCACGTCGTGACCGGCGGCCCGCAACGCCGCCAGGTCGCGCTCGACGGTGCGCGTGCTCGCTCCCAACGCCATCGCCAGGTCGGGGACGGTGGGGGCAGCGGCGCAGTCGGCGGCCTCGCGCAGCAACCGCAGCAGGCGGTGGCGGCGCCGGGCCACTTTGCCGCCGATGGCGTCGTCCTCCGGCGCGGCGACAGTCCAGGTCACTGTGACGTACTCGTCGTCGCGCAGGGGGCGTCCGGTGGGCGCGTCGGCGCGGGGCAGGCGGACGCGCCCACCGGA
>JALWUZ010000060.1 GCA_027079895.1 Anaerolineae bacterium | reverse complement strand
CGTCGCCGTCGGTGTCGTCGGGGACGCCGTCGCCGTCGTTGTCGTACTCCTCATCGGTCGGGACACCGTCGCCGTCGTCGTCGGGGTCCTGGTAGTCGGGGATGCCGTCGCCGTCGGTGTCGTCGTCGGTCGGGTCGCCGTTGCCGTTGACATCCTCGTCGCTGGTCGGGATGCCGTCGCCGTCGTCGTCGGGATCCTGGAAGTCGGGGATGCCGTCGCCGTCAGTGTCATCGGCGACGCCATCGCCGTTGTTGTCGTACTCGTTCTCGTCCGGGATGCCATCGCCGTCGGAGTCCAAATCCTGGTAATCAGGGATGCCGTCGCCGTCGGTGTCCCCGGCCCCTTCCTCGTCATCGGGGATGCCGTCATTGTCGGAGTCGGTGTCCTGGTAGTCCGGCGTGCCGTCGCCGTCGCTGTCGGTGTCGCCCTCCACCACGTCGGGGATGGAGTCCTGGTCGGAGTCGTAGGTGAAGTTGACCTCGGCGATCTGGTAGCGGGCGTAGGGTGAGGTGTAGCGGTAACTGGGCAGGAACACGTCGTTGAGCGGGCTCTGCGGGGTGTGCGGGGCGTAGGTCCCGCCGGGGGACGGCTTGGTGGAGGTCATGCCGTCGAACGGGAAGATGACGGTGCCGGTGTAGAAGCCGGTCCCGAAGTCAACCTGGACGGTATGGGTCATCCAGGAGTCGAGGGTGCCGGAGAGGTTGATGGTGAACTCGCGCACTTGGGGCCAGGTCTTGGCGTGCTCGTAGGTGTCGGCCTCGTCGTCGTTCCAGATGACGGAGTCGAATTGGAGGGTGCCGGCGACGATGTGGACGATGTCGGAGTACTCCAGGTTGTACCGGTTGGTCATGTCCCCTTTCCAAATATAGACGGCAGCGGCATTGGTGAGGGGGACGGTGTCGGTGACGGTGCCGGTGAGCACCTCCACGCCGGCGTACCAGACCTGGTCAACGTCCAGCAGGCCGTTGATGCCGATGGTGTTGTGGAGGGTGGTCGTCAGTTCGTACCGGCGGGCGGGGGCGGTGTCGAGGGAGATGATGCCGGTGCTGCTGTTGCCGTCAATGGTGTTGTTGACGATGTAGGGGACGGAGAGGATGTCGTCGTCGGCGGTGGCGGGGTCGTCGTCCGCGCCGAAGTAGACGATGTTGTAGATGCCGTAGCCCAAACTGGTGTTCTGGTTGTTCAAGATGCGGTTGCCGCTGATGAGCGGGGACGCGCCGACGTTGTAGATACCGGCGGTCTGGTTGCCGCTGATGAGGTTGCCGGCGATGATGTTGTCGAAGCCGGAGGTGAGGGTGGTCATGGTGTTGCTGATGGGGAGGTGGGTACGGTCGTTGACGAGTGCCCCGCGCTTGAGGGAGAGCGGCAATCCGTTCTCGTTGGCGGTCAGGGTGTTGTTGATGATCCGGTTGCCGGTCGGCGGGAAGATGGCCGGCGCCAGGGAGGTGTAGTCGGTGCCGCCGTAGAGGTAGATGCCGTGATAGCGGTTGTAGGTGATCTGGTTGTCGGCGACGTAGTTATCGTGGGAGCCGCGCTGGATGATGATGCCCTTGCCGCCGTTGCCGACATCCGCGCCGCCGGGGGTGGTGCCGATGTAGTTGTTGGTGACGGTGTTGTGGTGGGAGGGGTAGATGGTGACGTCGTCGCCGTTGACGGAGTAGGTGCTGTAGAGGGAGATGCCGTGCAGGGTGTTGTCGCCGATGACGTTCCCGTCAATGATGTTGTAGCCCGCCCCGGCCGTCACCAGGATGCCGGTGTAGTTGGGGCCGGGGGTGCCGGCGGGAGTGACGCCGATGTAGCAGTTGCGCACCTCGTTGTGGTCGCCGCGCAGGGTGATGCCGAAGTTGTCGCCGACATCGCCGATAATTACCATCCCCTGGATGACCCAGTGGTCGCCGGTGACGCGCAGGCCGCTGTAAAGCCCGCCGGTGCCAGGGTCGGGGAGGAGGGCGGAGGCGTCAATGACGGTGCGCGGCGAGCCGGTCCCGCGGTCGCCCTGGATGATGGTCGGGCCGGTGTTACGCACCAGGCTGGGGAGGGCGCTATTCAGGGTGATGGTGTAGTCGGCGTCGAAGGTGATGGTGATGGTGGCGGTGGTGGTGTCGTTGTTCGCCTGGACGAGGGCGTAGCGTAGGGAGCCCGCGCCGGAATCGGCGTCGGTGGTGACGGTGATGACCGTCCCGCCATCAGCGTGAACCGGCGGCAGCGAGGCCACCGTCCCCGGCGGCCCCGGCGGGAAGAGCGAGATGAACCAGAGCAAGATGCCGAGAGGGATGACTAAGGTCAGTGAGAGCGACAGAGTGCGCCTGGTGCGAGTATCCATGAGTTGCCTCCTTTTCCTGTCATCGAATTTGCCGACGGTCTGTTTCCGTCGGGGGTGACTGTGGTTGTCAACCGGGGGCCGGTCGGGAGCAGGCCCCCGGTTGGTCTGCGCTCACTTCAGCACGATGGGGATGTAGGTGCGATAGGGCAACAGGCGAGGGGTGGCGGGGTCGAGCCAGTCGGGGATGCCGTCGTTGTCCTCATCGCTCAGGCCGGCCACTTCTTCGGAGTCGGTGCGGTCGTCGTCGTCGGAGTCCAGGTCGAGGTAGTTGTAG
>JALWUZ010000059.1 GCA_027079895.1 Anaerolineae bacterium | reverse complement strand
GGCCAGCGACTATCGCGGGACGTTCTATTTCATCCAGATGGCGCAGGACTTCAAGAAGGGAGACGGGTACATCGGCTTCCACGGCGCTGGCGGCGGCGGCTCGATGATGAGCATGGACGCCGTCCTGCGCCAGGGGTACAAACTGGCGACTTTCGTTGACACCTCCGGCAACCCGCCCGCCAGCAAGGTCTATCGGGCGGCGAAGATCGTCCTCGCCGTCGGCCCGGTGGACGGGTACTTCGGCTCCGGCTCCGGCGTCGCCAGCCAGGAGCAGTTCTACTCGGCGCGGGGACTGTTCAAGGCGTTCCTGGAAGAGCACCTCGACATCCCCGTCGTCATCCGGCTGGGGGGCAACTCGGAGGACAAGGCGGTCGAGATTCTGGAACAACTGAACGGGCGCATCCCCGCGCCGGTCGAGGGGTACAAGAAGGACGATTCCCCCGACTTCTGCGCTCAGCGACTGGACGCGCTCATCAAGGCGGGGGAGTTGCGCGACGTGCCGCCTCCCCAGCCGCGACCGGAACCGGAACGGCCCTACAGTTTCGAGACCGTCACCGGCGGCACGGTGACGTTCGACCACGCCGTTTGCGCCACCTGCGAGAGCAAAATCTGCATCCAGGAGTGCGCCCGGCAGATCCTCTCGCTGAACGAGGAGGGGCTGCCGGTGCTCAACATCAGCCGCGAGGAGGCGGCACGCGGGCGGTGTGTGGAGTGTCTGGCCTGCGAGGTGGATTGTCTGCTCTACGGCGCGGGCGGCGGGCACGTGCATCTGCCCATTCCGGGATTGTAAAGAATGAAATGGCTGGGGGCGTTGCTTGTGATGTCGGGCGGGCTGGCCTGGATGGTGCGCAATCTCTTCGCCAACCGGGGGTTCATCTCGTTTGCCCCCGGCCTGCGGCTCTCTGAACCACTCCAGCGGGCGGTCATCGCCTGGAACGGCGAGGAGGAGATTCTGATACTCTCCACCGACATCCACGCCTCGGATACGAACCAGGTCTTGGAGGTGCTTCCCCTGCCCTCGGAGCCGGATGTGCGCAGAGGGGACCTGGAGATCTTCTCTCGGCTCGAAATGTTAGAGGGCATGCCTTCTCCTATGGGAGGGGGACGCGGGGGTGCGATGGGGCCGGCCGGGCAGGTGACTTTCCACGAGACAATCGGAGCGCACGACATCTCCGTAGTGCATCTGTTGGACAGGGGAGAATTCGTCGAGTGGGTGGAGCAGTATCTCGCGTCGGTCGGTGTAAGAGAGCCTCAGATACCGGAAGAGATGAGAGAGGTCATCGAGGAGTACGTCCAGGACGGGTTCCAATGGTTCGTCTTCGATGTGCTCGCGGTGGACACGGAGGTGAAGACGAACGCGCCAATCCGCTACCGATTCCGAACGCGAGAGTTGTACTATCCGCTGCGAGTGACGCGGATGGGGGAGGGCCAGACCAAGATCAAGTTGTGGATCATCACCCGCCGCCCCCTGACCAAGTTCAAAGGGGTGTCGGGGAGGAGGGTCAGAAAGATGCGCCTCTCTCCCTGGGATATGGCGTTGGCGATGGCGGGTATGTCGGCCACAGCGCGGGCGATGCCACCAGCGATTGGGGCGGCGACGCCCCAGATGTCCCAGGTGATGGGCGGGGAGAAAGCCTCGCCATCCCCCCAGAGACGCCCCAGGCCCAAATCCAGGCCGCGCCCCAAATACCTCCCAATCGAGTGGGATGACATCCGCTCACTGGACGCGGAGGTCGCCGAGTTAGTCGGCGAAGGAGAACCGGTGCCGGTGCGGCTGTGGAGGTTGAGCGGGGAGATGAGGAGTTTCGAGAAGGACTTGAGAGTGGCTTGAAGTAGCCACCGACCGGTCAACGCACGCGGGCGGATGAGTCGCCCGTGACAACAAACGAGGTGAAGGAGCAATGTCTATTCTGATTGACGAGACCAAACGAGTCCTCGTGCAGGGGATTACCGGGCGGGAAGGGATGGCCCGGACGAAACTGATGGTCGGTTACGGCACCAACGTGGTCGCCGGTGTGACGCCCGGACGGGGCGGGCAGGAGGTCGAGGGCATCCCCGTCTTCGACACCGTTGAGGAGGCTTGGGAGAACGTCGGCGAGATTGACATCAGCGTGCTCTTCATCCCCGCGCCGCTGGTGCGCAGCGCGGCTTTGGAGGCGATTGACGCCGGGGTGAAGTTGCTGGTCATCGTCCCCGACCGGGTGCCGATCTACGACGTGCTCGTCATCGCCAAGCGGGCCAAGGAGGCCGGGGCCCGCTTCGTCGGGCCGAACACGTTGGGCGTGCTCAGCCCCGACAAGGCGGTGCTGGGGATGATGGGGGGACGGGCCGCCTCGGCCAAATCCTGGTTCTTCCAGGGGCCGGTGGGCATCTCCTCCCGCAGCGGCGGCATCACCTCCTCGATGGCCTACTACCTGGCGCGAGAGGGCATCGGCGCGACGACGCTGGTACACGTCGGCGGTGACGCGGTGGTCGGCCTGCCCCACCCGGAGGTGATGAAACTCTTCGAGCAGGACCCGGACACCAAAGCGGTGGTCATGTTCGGCGAAATCGGCACCAGTCAGGAGGAGATGGTCGCCGATTTGATCGAAGAGGGAGCGTTCACCAAG
>JALWUZ010000058.1 GCA_027079895.1 Anaerolineae bacterium | reverse complement strand
ACCGTCGGGTCGTCCAGCAGCCAGCGCACCCACTCGTCCGGCTCGCCTCCCAGCAGCCACTTGCCGTTTACATCCGCCTTGCCCATCTCCCGCTCCTGGCTGAATTATACCCGATTGAGGCTCTACCGCAACCCCTCGCACACGCGGAGTACCGTCCGGGCGCATGACTCCCAGGAAAAGCGGCGCAGGTTATCGAACCCGCGCTCTACCAGGGACTCCCGCAACCCCGGCTCGGCGGCCAGACGCGCCATTGCCTCGGCGATGGCGGCGGTGTCGTGCGGGGGGACGAGGAACGCCCCCTCTCCTGCCACCTCCGGCAGACTGGAGCCGTCGCTGGTGATGACCGGGCAGCCGCACGCCTGGGCCTCCAACACCGGCAGGCCGAACCCCTCGTACAGCGAAGGGAAGACGAAGGCCAACGCCCCGCTGAGCAGGGCGCGTTTCTCCTCCTCGGAGATGTAGCCGGTGAGCACGATGCCCTCGCCGACGGCGGGGGCGATCTCCTCGTAGAGCCAGCCTGGACTCCCCGCCAGCACCAGGGAGGGCGGTTGCGCCACCGTTGGCCATCGGCGGCGCAGGCTGGCGAAGGCGGCGGCGAGACGGACGATGTTCTTGCGCGGCTGCAAAGTCCCCAGGAAGAGGAAGTAGTCGCCGGAGACGCCGTACCGCGCCTTGACTGCCTCGATTACGGCGCGGTCGCGGACGGGCGTCAGGCCGGGGTCGTAGCCGGGGTAGGCGACGGTGATCTTCTCCGGCGGGACGCCGTAGTGCGCCACCAGGTCGGCGCGGGTGGCGGCGGAGTCGGCCAGGACGTGGGCCGCCTGTTGCACGCTCCAACGGGTGGAGAGGTCGAGGTACAGCCGTTGCAGCCTGGGGTGGGCATTGGGGAAATGGAGGTAGCCCAGGTCGTGAACCGTCACCACGCTGGCGCGGGGGTGGATGAGCGGGATGACGTGGGCCGGGACGAAAAGCACGTCCGGCGGTCGGGAGCGCATCTCCCAGGACAGCCGGACGTGCGTCCACAGTCGCGGGAAGGGGATTACCCGCACCTCCGCTCCGGCGAACATCTCCGGCGGCGGCGAGTCGCGGAAGTACAGCCGGAAACGGTGCGCCGAACCCTGTCGCAGCAGGGCCGCGATGAGCCGCTGGGAGTAGACCGCAGTACCGGCGGGGCGGGGGACGGTGGCGCGGCTGGCGTCAATCCCAATGAGCACGGCTCACACCACCTCCTCCGACGGCGGGCGTTATGGGGAACGGGTCTCGTCCAGGCGGGCGATCTTCCCCACCCGCCGGGCGTGCCGCCCCCCCTGGAACTCGCCAGCGAGGAAGGTCTGCGCGATCTCCAACGCCAGGTCGGGGCCGACCACCCGCCCGCCGAGGCAGAGGATTTGAGCGTCGTTGTGCTCGCGGGCCTTGCGGGCCATATAGCCGTCGGTGCAGAGCGCGGCCCGCACACCGGGCACCTTGTTGGCGGTGATGCTCATCCCAATCCCCGTGCCGCAGATGAGGATGCCGCGCTCGTACTCCCCGGCGGCGACCGCGCGGGCCAGGGGGATGGCGATGTCGGGATAGTCCACCGCCTCCGGCCGGTAGGTGCCGAAATCCTCCACCTGGTAGCCGAGAGCGGTGAGGGACTCGACCAGGTAGCGTTTCAACTCGTAGCCGCCGTGATCCGCGCCGATGGCAATCCGCATGTCAGAACTTCTCCGCCAGGATGTCCGCCAGGTTGGGCTGCCCGATGACCTGCAACTCGTACCGCACCCGGTCCATCGGATGGCGCACGTCGAGCACCCGCCGCAGGTCAATGGGAGTCGCCGTCAGCACCAGGTCGCACTCTGCCGTGTTGATGGTCTCCTCCAACTCCCGAACCTGCTCGTCGCCGTACCCCATCGCCGGGAGCAAGTGGCCGATGTGGGGATACTTCTGGAAGGTCGCCGCGATGGAGCCGACGGCGTAGGGACGCGGGTCCACCAGTTCCGCCGCGCCGAAACGACGTGCCGCCACCACCCCCGCGCCGTAAGGCATCTCGCCGTGGGTCAACGTGGGGCCGTCCTCGACGACCAGCACCCGCTTCCCCCGGATGGCGTCCGGGTCGTCCACGAAAATCGGGGAGGCCGCCTCGATGACCGTCGCCTGGGGGTTGACGGCGTAGATGTTCTCCCGCACCGTGGCGATTCCCTCCGGCCCGGCGGTGTCCACTTTGTTGATGATGACCACATCGGCCAGGCGCAAATTGGCCTCACCGGGATGGTAGCGCAGTTCGTGCCCGGCCCGGAGCGGGTCGGCCACGACGATGTGCAGGTCGGGCCTGAAAAACGGCAGATCGTTGTTCCCGCCGTCCCACAGGATGATGTCCGCCTCCGCCTCCGCCTGCCGGAGAATCTGCTCGTAGTCCACGCCGGCGTAGACCACCAGCCCCCGGTCGAGGTGCGGCTCGTACTCCTCCCGTTCCTCGATGGTACACTTGTAGCGGTCGAGGTCGGCGTAGGAGGCGAACCGCTGCACCCGTTGGGCCGCCAGGTCGCCGTAGGGCATCGGATGGCGGACGACGACCACCTTCTTCCCCATCTCCTGGAGCAGGTCGCTCACGTAGCGGGTGGTCTGGCTCTTGCCACAGCCGGTGCGCACGGCGCAGACGGCGATGACCGGCTTGCTGCTCTGCAACATCGTCGCCCGGCTGCCCATCAGACGGAAATCGGCCCCGGCCGCCACCACCAGCGAGCCGCGGTGCATCACGTACTCGTGGGGCACGTCGGAGTAGGAGAACATCACCTGATCCACTTCTCGCTCGCGGATCAGCGTCGCCAGTTCCGCCTCCGGGTAGACGGGAATCCCGTCGGGGTACAGTTTCCCGGCCAGTTCGGGGGGGTATCTCCGCCCCTCGATGTTGGGGATCTGGGTGGCGGTGAAGGCGACCACCTCGTAGGTCGGGTTGTCGCGGAAATAGACGTTGAAGTTGTGGAAGTCGCGCCCGGCGGCTCCCATGATGACGACTCGTATCCGTCGCTCGCTCATCTCAAAAGTCCTCTCCCTCGTCATCCAGTTTGACCGTCTTGTAATCGGCCGGCTCGCTCGACTCCTCCGGCCAGTCTGGGGATTCGGGCCACGCGGGTGACTCCGGCTCCTCCGGTTCCTCCGGCTCTTCGGGTTCCTCAGGTTCCTCCGGCGCCGGAGGCGGTGGGGACGGCGGCTGATACGTCGGAATCTCCTCCTCGTCGGACTTGCCGCGCACCAGGAAGAACCACAGGAGCAGGGGGATGATCCAGACCAGGACGCTGAGGCAGCACGGGCCGGCGCCGTAATACGGCTCGATGTTCACATCGCCGTAATCGCCACCGGCGAACATCGAAAACCCTCCGGTGCAGCACGACAGTGAGCAGCACAGCGTGAGCACCGCCATCACGATGGTGATAATCAAACCGGTTTTTCTGTTCATCTCGTCACTCCTTTTTCCACTGCGCTATTTTTGCCAACAGGATACCGACCTCGTAGAGCAGCATGAACGGGCCCATCACCAGGAGCATATTGACCGGGTCAGTCGTCGGGGTGATGACCGCTGCTCCCACCGCCGCGCCGATGATGACCAGACGGCGCACTTTGGCGAAGCCGGCGGCGGTGACGACTCCCAGTTTCGCCAGGAAGTACATAATCAACGGCGTCTCGAAAACCAGCCCCGACCACAGCAGGACGCTCCCCACAAAGGAGATGTAGTAGTCTATGGAGTACTGCTGTTTGATGATGCCGCGCAGAAAGCCTTGCAGGAAGGGGATGGCGGCCGGGATGAGCACTTTGGCGGCGAAGATGACTCCGAGGGCGAAACTGAAGGAGGCCGCCGGGACGCCGAGGAGGATGTACCGCCTTTCGTGCGGTTCCAGGCCGGGCCGCACGAACTGGAACGCCTGGTAAACGATGACCGGCATAGCGAGCACGATGCCGATGATGGCCGCGATTTTGAAGAAGACCGCCGGGGCTTCGGTGGGGGAGAGAGCTTGGGGCACGTCGTCGCCCAGGGGGGAGATGAGCACCCGCAGCACGGGCGGGGCGAGAAACGTCCCGATGACGACGCCGATTGTCAGGCCGATGACGATTTTGATCACCCGCTCGCGCAGTTCCGTCAAGTGCTGCAACAGCGGCATCACCGCCGCCGCGTCTTCTTGGAGACGGTCGTCCTGCGCCCTACTCTCGCCCATCGCTGGGGACCTCCGGGGAAACCGGCCTGGACTCCACGTCAATGACCTGAGCGGGCGGGGGCGTCCTGGCACCGGGGACGGGGGAGACGGATTTGGCCTGCCGCTCCTGCTTCTCTATCTCCATCAACTCGGCCTGAATACCGGCGGTGAACTCCTGGGATATTTTGCGCAGTTGAGCAGTGACCCGTCCGATGGTACGGGTAATCTCGGCCATCCGTCTGGGCCCCAGCAGCAGGATGGCGATCATCAAGATGACGGTGACTTCCCAGGGCCCCACGTTGAAAAACTGCATTATGCGCCTCCACCCTGACCTCGCTCGGCAGGAGGTCAGACCCCAACTCCGTTTTCAATCTTCCGCACGCCGTTTGCGGGACTCGGCCTCGCGGGCCGCCTGCGCGATGACCTTGCGCTGCTCCACCAGCGACCCTAGCACCCCGTTGACGAACCGCGGCGCACTGTCGGCTCCAAACGCCTTCGCCAACTCCACCGCCTCGTTGATGGCCACTTTGACCGGCGTCTGCCCGTCCACCGCGAACTCGAAGAGGGCGATGCGCAGGATGTTGCGGTCTATGTAGGCCATCTGTTCCAGCGGCCACTCCGGGGCGTTTCGGTGGATGAAGACATCGAGCACCGGCCGATGTTTCAGCACCCCCTCCACCAGATACCGGCTGAAGTCGGCGGCGGAGCGGGAGAGCGGCGTTTCTTCCAGGCGGTGCTTCAGCACCAAATCGGGGTCGTGATGAGCGCAGTCAATCTCATACAACGCTTGCAGGGCTACGATGCGGGCCTGATGGCGTGCTTTCACGACGGCCTGCCTCCGGTCGTGGTCACCCCTCGGCCTCGCCGGGAGTGCTGACTACGTCCTCGATATGCACATCCACGTACTTGACCCGCATGCCGACCAAATCCTGAATGGCGCGGGTGACTTCCGCCTGTACCTGCCGCCCGACGTTGAGCATGTTGACGCCGGACTCGGTCATCAGGTACACCACGATGCCCACGTTGTTCTCCTCGTCCACTGTCACGTCCACGCAGCGGCGGCGCAGCAGACGGCGCATGCCCGGCGGCACCAGGCGGGCCACCCCAGGCACGGCCAGGGTCGTAAGGCGGGCGATGGTCTCCAGAACCTCCGGTGCAATCGTAATCCGGCCGCTAGTTGGTTGCTCCTCCACTCCCATCCTCCTTCGTCACATCACCAGCCCGCCGTCCACCGTCAGCACCTCGCCGGTGATGAAGGCGGCCTCGTCGGAGGCCAGGAAAGCGACGGCGTAGGCCACCTCCTCCGGTTTCCCGATGCGTCCCAGAGGGGTAGCGGCGATAATCTGTTCTTTCAACTCGGCGGGCAGGTCGGCGGTCAAATCGGTAGGGATGAAGCCCGGCGCGATGCAGTTGACGGTGATGTTGCGCGAGCCCAACTCCTTCGCCAGGCTCTTGGTGAAGCCGATGATACCGGCCTTCGAGGCGGCGTAGTTGGTCTGCCCGGCCTGCCCGGCAATCCCTGAAACAGAAGTGATGTTGATGATGCGCCCCTGCCGTTGCCGCACCATCGGGCGAGCGGCGGCCTTGCAGCAGTTGAAGACGCTCTTCAGGTTGACCCGCAGCACCGTATCCCAATCCGTCTCCTTCATCAACATCAGCAACTGGTCGCGGGTGGTGCCGGCGTTGTTGACTAGGATGTCGAGGCGTCCGAACCGTTTCAAGGCCGTCTTGATGAGCGCGGCGGCCTGCGAGAAGTCGCCGACATCCGCTTGTACGGCGACCGCCTCCCCGCCAGCGGCCTCGATAGCGGCGACGACCGCGGCCGCGGCGGCCTCGTTGCTGTGATAATTGACCACCACCCGCGCCCCGCGGCGGGCCAGTTCCAACGCGATCGCCCGCCCAATCCCCCGCGACGCACCGGTGACGACGGCGGCTTTGCCCTCTAAATTCATCTCCTCCTCCTGTCAGAACAGCCCGCGCTTCAGTCGCAATGTCGGAGCGAGTGGAAGCGATCGTTGGGCCGCCACTATCTGCTCGCGTGTCTACACTTGGTGTAGATAGTCTTGTCCTAACTCTTGCAAAAATTCATTAATGGCTTGGGTAAGCAGGTTTCTTCGCTCGGTCAAAAACTCCCTGAACCTCCCAATGTTCCAGAACTCCCGTCCGGGGACAAGTTGAGCTTCTAAACGTGATGGTTCAATCTCGGACAAGTATTCGTCAGGAGATGATTTCAAGATAGTGCGGTTCGCTCTCTGAGACAGAAAGGCTATATTCGCCAAATCGTCTATTTCGTGTGGCCCGTAATCGTTGGCCTGTTTGAGTACTGCTTTGGGGAAGATATGATGAAGTTCTAACTGATGATCTGGTCCCACGTTGGTTGAGCTCAAAACAGTGCCCGTGAACCAGTCCTGAGCTCGGTTTTTCCGAAAGACAATAAACATCAGCGGCAAAAAGGGATTACGTTGATATTTGCCTTCTATCATCTCCGAGGTGATGCCAAAGCCTGCTATCTCGCGTCTGAGATTTCCTATCAGATTATCCAAAGGTGAAGTTCCAGCAATGGCCCGCAAGTCTTGGTCAAGTTTGGTCTCTGGGCTTCCAGTAAACCTACCGTGAATTGTCGCCTCCAAGAACCAGAAAAGAAGCCTGCGTGCTTCTTCATCCGATAGCCGTCCCTCTTTTGTTGAGAAGTAAACGACCAAGGGCACCAATGCGTTAATTGAAGGTATCCATCTTGACGACTCGATGCCGGCATTGTTCCTCAAAAAGTTAATCGTATGATCAATTGCCCTTCTTGTGCGCTTCCAGATGGCCTCTAGCTCAGTTTGGCTCTTCTTCCATAGAACACTCAGGTGACGGAAGCGGCTCTGGTTCGTACCTACGGCGACAAAACACCGCATTAAGAAGCGGGCTTCAACTTCATAGTTGGCTTGCTCATAATCCTCTAACGCAGATTCAAATTCCCTGACAATAGCCCCCGGCCAATGAAATGCAAGTTGGGCCATTGCCAATTCTGCTTCCCGTAGCCGAGTTCCCCTCGAGTTGATCCTGATAAAAGATTCGGTGATTTCCTCATAGTCATCAGTATGGATGATCATTACTGGATAACGATATTCTTTGATTTTTTCGAGCCTGGCGAGTCTATCCAGATACCTGTCCAACTGCGACCTGTCAATCTTGCCGGAAGCACCACCTATTCTCTCTTGGAGTTCTCGCCACACTCGCACTGCACCTTGGTTAACGGTTTCCTTCACGGAAACCCAGAGGGGATTGGCCTTCATTTTCGCGCTGTATATCTGAAAAGTCTCATCCTCCACGTGAAAATAGACGTTTATCCTACCGTCAAAAACTTGTTTGAGAGCCGTTAACCGTTGTTGACCATCTAACACCAAGTAATTCAATCTCCGCTCATCCACCTGCTCAAAGGCCCCATCCCGCAGTTCTGGCAACTCTTCAGGCTTCCACAAAAGAATAAGACCAGAGGGATATTCTCGGTAAAGCGAATCAACCAAGTCCCTTGCTTGTGGTCTATTCCACACATAGCCACGCTGGATTTCCGGTAAGCCTATTTCACCTCTGCTCAACTCTTCAAGCAGAACACTTACTGGTTTGTCTGTTCTTTCCAACTTTGCCATTGAGTGACCCCTTCAGAGGAATTACATGCGGATGCGCAAGTATAGCCCAGCGGCCCAACACCAGACAACCAGCAGCCAAGCCAACAAGCAAGAGAGCGCAAGGGATACCTATCCAACAGCCCCAGACCGGCTCGACGAGCAGCCCCCCGCAGGTTCGCGCCCCGTAGGAGGTTAGGACGTGCTCAGCAACGCCTCGGCGGTGACGCGCTTGGCCTTGCGGTCCACGCGGCGCACCAGGCCGCTGAGCACGTCTTTCGGCCCTACCTCGACGAGGCGGGTCGCGCCCTGGGCCAGCAGGTAGCGCAGCGACTCGGTCCAGCGCACTGGCGAGGTCAACTGCCGCCCCAGGGCCTCCCGAATCGCGGACGGTGTGGTGAGCGGCCCGGCGGTGGCGTTCCCAATCACCGGCACGCGCGGCTCGCGGAACTCCGTCTCCGCCAGTCGCTGTTGGAACGCGGCGGCGGCCTCCGCCATCAGCGGGGAGTGGGCCGCGATGCTCACCGCCAGCCGCACGACCCGCCGCGCCCCCCGTTCCCGCAGTTGTTCCGTGGCCGCCTCCAACGCGGCGAACGCCCCGGAGATGACCAATTGGCCGGGGCAGTTGTCGTTGGCGACCCCGACATACTCGCCGGTCTCCTCCCGGACGGCGGCGCAGACTTCCTTGACCGGCTCCGGCCCCAATCCCAGGACGGCGGCCATCCCGCCGGGGTGTCGTGCGCCGGCCTCCTGCATCAGCCGCCCGCGCTCGCGCACCAGACGCAGCCCGTCTTCAAAAACGAGGGAGTCAGCCGCGACCAACGCGCTGAACTCCCCCAGGCTGTGCCCCGCGACGTAGGCCGGAGGTTCCATCCCGCGCTCCTCCAACGCCCGCAGGGCGGCGACGCTGACGGTGAAGACCGCCGGCTGCGTGTTGACCGTCTCGTTCAGCGCGTCCTCCGGCCCCTCGAAGCAGAGGCGAGAGAGCGGAAACCCGAGCACCTCGTCGGCCCGCTCGAACACGGCGCGGGCGGCGGGGAAAGCGGCGAACCACTCGCGCCCCATCCCCACGTACTGCGACCCCTGTCCGGGGAACAGATAGACCTGCATCCCCCACCCCCCAACCGCCGGTCACGGCGCCGGCCCGTTTACTCCTCCTCGATTTCGATGACCTGAACCCCACGATACGTGCCGCAGGCCAGGCAGACGTGGTGCGGTCGCACCGGCGCGCCGCATTGCGGACAGACGACCAGGTGAGGCTCTCGCAACTTCCAGTGGCTCCGGCGGTTCCGTCGCCGCCGATTAGAGATTTTACGCTTGGGAACTGCGCCCATTTTTCGACTCCTTTCGTTTACAACAGTCCAGGTTCAGCAAGGGCAGTATTATAGGAGTGAGGGAGGAACCTGTCAAGTGGCTATGGCGGCTTCCGCGTCGCCTTATGCGCCGGATTCCGCCGTCTCCCCCGCGGCGGACACCGCCGCCCGCTTCTCCCGCTCCTCCTGGATGGCCCGGATGCCGTTTTCGATCACCGTCAACGCCTTCTTGAGGTCTTCCTCCAGGTCGCAGAGCACCTCGAAGGCGTAATCGTCCGCCCCGTTGCGAATCGCCTCCGCCTCCCGCGTGGCCTGCTCGCGGATGGCGGCGGCCCGCTCCTCGGCGGACTGGACGATGACGTGCTCGGCGGTGATCCGGGCGGCCTCGTTGCGGGCCAGCGAGACGACCCGCTCCGCCTCCTCCTGAGCCTGGGCCAGGATGCGCTCCTTCTCGCGGAGCACCCGTTCCGCGTTGCGCACTTCGTCGGGGATCGAGATGCGCATTTGATCCAGCAGGGGCCAGATGCGCCGCTCGTCCACCAGCCGCAGGCCGCTGAAGGGTAACTGTGTGCTCTCTCTGACGACCTCTTCCAAACGATCTACCAGGTGCAGAATGTCCATATCGGCCTCCGACTTGTTCCCGCCCTCAGTCCCGCAGCGACACCAGCGGCACCGGCTCCCGTTTCTCATCCCGCGCTTGGCGTCGCTCCTCCAGCGCGGCGGCGACGTGTGGCGGTACCATCGCGCTGACATCGCCTCCCAACAGCGCGATCTCCTTGACGATACTCGAACTCAGGAAGGCGTGCGCCTGCCGCGTCATCAGACAGACGAACTCGATCTTCGGAGCCAGTTGCCGGTTGGTGAGGGCCATCTGGTACTCCAACTCGAAATCGGAGATGACCCGCAGCCCGCGCACGATGGCCTGCGCTCCCACCCGGTCGGCGAAGTCCACCGTCAGGCAGCCGTAGGGCATCACGCGCACGTTGGGCAGGTCTCTCAACGCCTCCCGCGCCAGGGCGACCCGCTCCTCGACGGTGAACAGGAGGTTCTTCGCCGGACGGTTGTACACCGCCACCACCAACTCGTCGAAGATGGCGGAGGCGCGGGTGGCGATGTCCACATGCCCCAGATGAATCGGGTCGAACGTGCCGGGGTAAATGGCTACGTGTCTCAACTGGCCTCTCCTTCTCCCGACTTCCAGAACCGCTCCACCTGCCGGGCCAGGAGCCGATTGTCCGGCTGTGAAAGTTCCGGGTCGTCGTGGAATAGTTCCCGCGCCGCCTCGCGGGCCTCTTCGATGAGAGATAGGTCGCTCATGGCGGCCAATTTCAGGTCGGGGAAGCCGGACTGCCGGGTGCCGAGGAACTCCCCCGGCCCGCGCATCTCCAAATCCTTCTGCGCCAGGACGAAACCATCGTTCGTCTCCTCGACGGCCCGCAGCCGCTCCTGCGCCTCCTCCGAAGAGGAATCGGAGACCAGCAGGCAGTAGGAGGCGTGCTCCCCCCGGCCCACGCGCCCCCGGAACTGGTGCAACTGGGCCAATCCGAACCGCTCCGCCCCCTCGATGAGCATCACCGTCGCGTTCGGCACGTCAATCCCCACCTCGACGACCGCGGTCGAGACCAGGATGTCCAACTCCCCCTGGGCGAAGCGGGCCATCGTCGCGTCCTTCTCACTGCTCTTCATCCGCCCGTGGAGCAGGCCGAGCCGCAAGTCGGGGAAGATGTGCTCCTGCAACCGCTTGTACTCCTCGACGGCCGCTTTGGCCGCGATCTTGTCCGATTCCTCCACCAGCGGGCAGATGATGAACGCCTGCCGCCCTTTGGCGATTTGACTGCGCACGAAACTATAGGCCCGCTCCCGTTCGGTGGGGAGCAGCACACGGGTGACGACCGGCTGACGGCCCGGCGGCATTTCGTTGATGACCGAGACATCCAAGTGTCCCCACACCGTCAGTTCCAGCGAGCGCGGGATGGGGGTCGCCGTCATCACCAGGACGTGGGGATTGTGCCCCTTCTGGCGCAGGGCGGCCCGCTGGCGGACGCCGAAACGGTGCTGCTCGTCCACCACCGCCAGGGCCAGGTCTTTGAACTCCACCCCTTTTTGGATAAGGGCATGGGTGCCGACCAGGATGTCCACTTCTCCGGCGGCCAGGGCGGCGAGGATACCCTCCCGCTCCTTGCCGGTGACGTTGCCGGTGAGCAGTCGAATCGTCGGCGGACGGCCGGGCCAGCGGGAGAGCAACTCCGTCAGGGTACGGTAGTGCTGCTCCGCCAGGATGGCGGTCGGGGCCATCATCGCCGCCTGGAATCCGGCGGCCACGGCCACTCCCATCGCCGCCGCCGCGACGACCGTCTTGCCGGAGCCGACATCCCCTTGCAACAGGCGGTTCATCGGCAGGCCGGAGCGCATGTCGCTGACGATCTGGCGCAACGCCCGCCGCTGAGCCCCGGTCAACCGGAAGGGGAGCCGGCGCAGGAATTTCGTCAGGACGGCCTCGTCCACCTCCACCCGGCGGCCGGGCACAGCCCGCCACTGCTGCCGCTGCTTCAGGAGCCCGATTTGCAGCACGAACAGTTCGTCGAAAGCCAGCCGCCGCCGGGCCTGGGAGAGTCGCTGCTGGTCGTCCGGGAAGTGAATCTGGCGGATGGCGGTCTCCAAATCCAGCAGGTTGGCGCGGCGGCGCACCGACTCCGGCAGATGGTCCGGCAGCCGCGCGGCCCAGTTGGCAACGGTGTTCTCCATCAGGCCGCGCAGCCAGCGGGCGGTAATCCCCTGGGTGAGCGGGTAGATCGGCACGATGCGGGCGGTGTGCAACAACTTCTTCTGGAGAATCTCCCACTCCGGCGATTGGAAGGTGAGCCGCCCCCGGAATTGATCCACCTTACCGCTGACGACGATCTGCTGGCCGGGCGTGATGTAGTTCGCCAGGTGCGGCTGATTGAACCAGACCGCCTCGATGAATCCGGTGCTGTCGGAGAGCACCGCCCGGAAGACGCTCTTCCCGCTTCGGGCCTGGCGGGTGCCCGCGCTCCGCACCTCGGCGATGATGGTCACTTCCTCCCCGTACTCCAGCCGGTTGATGGTCTTGAGGGTGGAGTAGTCGGCGTACCGGCGGGGGAAGAAGTAGAGCAGGTCGCGGATGGTGTGCAGGCCCAACTTCCCCAATTTCTGGGCCTGTTTGACGCCCACGCCGCGCAACACGGTGACGGGCGAGTCGAGGCCGGTGTGCGGCGGACGCTCCCGCTCACGCCCCGCTCCGCTCGCGGGGGCCGGGCGGGGCCGTCTCTGTCCCGCGCCCCGCCGGGGATGGGTCTCCGTCGGCGGCTTCCGGCGCGGCGGCGGGGCCTGTTCGGCCAGCATGCGCAACTCCGCCAGGGCCTGCTTGCGCTCCTCCAGTGAGAGGGTGGGGTAAGTCAGCAGCCGGTCGGCGATCTCCTGTACCCACTCGGCCGCCTCCGGCCCGAAGTACTCCCGCGCCTCGTTACGCCAGGTGGACGAGAACCGCGCCATCCCGCCGATGACTGCCCGGTTGTTGTACTGTTGAGCCTCTAGGTTGAGGATGTTGAGCAACGTTTGAAGCGGTGTGGTGTACATAGCCTATCCTGATGTTCCGATGACGGCGGCGATTCCCAGTCCGCGCGGGCCGACGTGGGCGCCGATGGCGGTCGTCACCGGAACGGTGAGCAGCGGCCGGTCGGGGATGAGCCCGGCTAGGCGGCGGCGGAACTCCTCCACCTCCGGCGCGTAGGTGTGCAACACGGCCAGCCGTTCCAGTGGGCCGAGGGAGCGGGCCAACTCCACCAGCCGCTCGATGGCGCGGCGGCGGGTGCGGGTGCGTCCCGCCTCTCGCACTTTGCCCATGACCACCTCGATGATGGGTTTGATGCGCAGCAACTGGGCCACCTTCGCCCGCGCCCAACTGACCCGTCCGCTGCGCCGCAGATAGTCGAGCGTGTCCAGCATAGCGTAGACGCGGACGCGCGGCCTGATGTCCTCGACGAGGGCCAGTACCTCCCGCAGCGGGCGGCCTTTGAGGGCCGCTTCCGCCGCCGCGATCACCATCCAGCCCAGCCCCATCGTCAATTGGCCGGAATCCACGACGTGGACATGGGGCCGGTCGAGGTCTTGCGCCCCCAGGTGGGCCACGTTGTACATTCCGCTCAGGGTGGTCGAGACGACGATGGCGATCACCTCGTCCGCCCCTTCCTCATCGGCCAGCCTCTGGTAGGCGGCGGTGAACTCGTGGGCCGGGGGGACGGAGGTCGTCGGCATGACCGGCATAGTCGGCAACCGGGCGTAGAACTCCTCCCGGCTGAGCCCGCCCTCGCAGGCGCAATCGCGGTAACTCCGGCGGCCGATTTGCACGTAGGCCGGGACGACGGCGATGCGGAGCCGCTCCGCCACCTCCGGCGGGATGTCGGCGGTGCTGTCGGTGACGATGCGCACCCGCCCGCTCACGGCAACCTCGGGTTGACGCCCTCGTACACAATCAGCCCCATCCCGTCGGGCCCGATGTGGGAGGCGAGCAGCGGCCCGTAGAGCAGGATTGGGAACTCGTGCCCCGGCGCGATGGCGTTCAGCCGTTCCAGCAGCCCTTTGGTCTCCGCCGCCAGGGAGGGGATGCTCTGGAGCACCGCTATCCACTCGACGTGGGAGAACTCGCCGGCGAACTCCGCCAGTTTATCAATCGCCCGCTCCCGGCTGCGCACCTTCTCCATCGGGATGAGGTTCCCCTCCTCGATCGCCAGGAAGGGGCGGATGCCCAACATCGTCCCCAGGATGGCCTGGGAGGGGCTGATGAGGCCGCTGTGTTCCAGGTAGTCCATCGTGTTGGTGATCAGCACGATGTAGATGCGGGGGATCAGCCCCCGGATGTGGCGCAGGATTTCGTGGAGCGAGAGGGAGCGGGCCGCGAGACGGGCCGCCTTCTCCACCAGCACCCCCAGCCCCAGGGAGACGGTCTCCGAATCCATCACCACGATGTCGCACCGGCCCAGGAACTCATCGGCGGCCTTCTGCGCCTCCTTGCAGATGGCGCTGAGCCCCGCCGACGAGTGGAGGGAGATGATCTGGTCGGTGCGGCGGGTCAGCCGATTGTACACGTGGCGGAAATCCTGGGCCGTCGGGCCGACGATTTGGGGACGGACGCGCTCCTCGGCCATCCGGCGCAGCAACTCCTCCCGGTTCAGATCCTCGCCGTCAATGTACTCCCGATCGCCCACCCGCACCACGAGGGGGACGATGGTCACATCGAGCCGTTCGATGAGAGCCGGGTCTATGGTAATCGCACTGTCGGTGACGATGCTGACTTTGGACACGGTACCTCCGGGTTGTCGTTGCGTTGTGAGCGGCTGGTCGTTGCCGCCAGGTTATCACAGGACAGAGAGGGCCTCGCCGGCGGTATGCACCGTCAAGCCCATCGTGTTCGTCAGGTAGTCCAACACCGGCCGGTGGACTTGTGCTCTTTGGGAGTCGCCTTTACCGAAATCGCTGTCCTCGGTGACGACGTACTTGCCGGTGTGCCATGCCAGTGCCACGACCACGTGGTCTTCCGGTTCGTGCAACCCCCGTTGCGACAACTCCCGGCGATGCCTGGCGTCCAAACGCCCGCTGCTCCATTCCACTTTACGCTGGGTCAACAACTCCTTGAGCCACTTCCGATACAACTCCGTGCCTCTCAAGTTATCCTCGTACTCGCCCAGCAGCCTTCTCTCGTGATCCAGCACCAGGCGGTGTTCCGTCTGGCGGTCCGAAACTGACAGGATGACCCGCAGGTGGTCTGGCTCCAGGTCCCGCGCCGCCTTCACGACGATGTTGGTGTCAATCACCACGCGCATGGTGCTTTTCCTCGGCGAGGCGGGCCAGAATCTTCGCTCGTTCGACGGTCTCGGTGTAATCGTCGGAGAAGAAGGTGGTGAACCTATCGGGCGGGCGCAGAAACGTCCCGGTCGCGTCCATCTGTATCCGATGGACGACGCTCTCTCTCCCGATTTTTTCTATGTAGTACACTCCCACTTGTTCCGGGGTCAAACTCCCTTCCCCTAGCACGGCGGCCTCGGCCAGGCGTCTCTGGATGCGCAGCAGCAGGTGTTCGCTGTGGGTCTCCACCAGGAGATGAACCCCCCGACGGGCGATCGCCAGCAACATGTCCCCCAGATCGGCCTGGGCCTGGGGGTGCAGGTGAATCTCAGGCTGCTCCAGAATCAGTATGGTGCCGGGGTCGCTGATGAAACCTTGTACGAGAATGGGCAACACCTGCGAGATGCCGAACCCCACGTCCTTCAGGCTGACCTCCACGTCGTGCTTGTCCACGAGCATGGGATGGACGTATCCCCGCTTTCCCCACTCCAGGCTCAATTCGTAGCCCAGCCTTTGCAGCCACCGATTCACCTGGGTCAGCAGGGCGCGTTGTTCATCGGCCTTCAGCAGCACGTGAAGCCAGTCCCCGCCGGTGATACCCACGTCCCGCGGAGACTCGCCGGTGATTCTGTAGACCCGCCGGGGGAAAGCCCGCGATGGCCCCAGGTGAATCACGTTTTTCAGGACATCCTGCATACGGGCGTAAATGTAGTGCAGTATGTCCCCCAGTCCGTAGTCCTCCCCGATTAACCTGACATCCACTTGAGGGAAGAGGTGCAGCCAGACCGGGGGAACTGCCTCCCAAGCCCGGACGATCGCTTCCTGTGCGTCAACGTGCCATTTCTGATTCTCGGCGGCCGTCTTGCGGTACAGTCTGAGAATCTGGCTTTCCTCCTCCTGGCCGGGG
Organism: Anaerolineae bacterium; assembly: GCA_027079895.1. Lineage (GTDB taxonomy): Bacteria > Chloroflexota > Anaerolineae > B4-G1 > B4-G1 > JALWUZ01. The sequence goes on along the minus strand of JALWUZ010000058.1, from coordinate 13,104 downwards.
TTCAGAACTGAGAGGCGAAATTCGGTGATGGCGACGCGGCGGCGTCTCTTGTTGTAGTTTATCGCTACCCGCACCACGAGCGCGGCCGATGATTGTACACCGAAGTGCCGGTGTGGGGGGCCGTCGTACCGAATCTTGAAGTTGAACCAGACCGGAGCCTCCAGGCTCACGCGGTGCTCGTGGGCGACCTCCTCGTAGACCCCTAAATCTATGCCCGTTTCCGAGGACAGGACGAGCGGGACCTCCGGGTTGGGGTCCTCGAGCGTCTGGCGCAGCATAGGCAGCACGGAGAGCAAGGCCGTCTTCCCCGACGAGTTATGGCCGAAGAAGAGCGCGAGGGGCTGAATATCAACCCATCCCGTGTCAACGAAGGGTTTGTAGTTCTGGGCCTGATACGCCAGTAGCGGCAGTGACTGGGAGCCCATCGTGTTTCCCGTCCTCTCCTCGGCGGCTGCCGGACCTCACTCCACGGAAATGATGTAGTGGTAATGCGGCTGCCCTCCGGCGATGACCTCCACCTCTTGCTCGTCCCAGCGGGCTTGCAGTTTGGCGGCCAACGTTTCGGCCTCCGCCGCGGTGACGGACTCGCCGTAGTACAGGGTGATAATCTCCCGCTCCTCGGCCTCCATCTCCTCCAAGAGCGCGAAGACTACCTCCTCGACGGAGTCACCGGTCGCCTTCAACTTGCCGTTGTGCAGCCCGATGATCTGCCCGGTGGCGACGGGGATGTCGTTGATCGTCACCGTGCGGGTGGCGGTAGTGACCTCGCCGGTCTCCACCTCTTGCATCGCCTCGGTCATCATAGCGACGTTAGTCTCCAGGTCGGCCTGGTAGTTGATGGCGAGCAGCGCGGCGATTCCCTGCGGCGCGGAACGGGTCGGGATGACGGCGACCGGCTTTTCGCTGAGCGTCTTGGCCTGCTCGGCGGCAAGGATGACGTTGCCGTTGTTGGGCAAGATGATGACCTGCTCGCTGGGGAGCGACTCGACGGCTTTCAGCAAATCCTGGGTGCTGGGGTTCATCGTCTGTCCGCCGTGGACGATGGCCCCGACCCCCAGGCTCTGGAAGACCTGGGCCAGGCCGTCCCCCATCACCACCGCCACGACGCCCAGCCTCTGCGACGGCGGTACCGGGGTGGGCAAGTCCTGCTCCTCGATGAACTCCTGGTACTGAGCCTGCATATCCTCCACCACCACGTCCCGCAGCGAGCCCAGGCTGACGCCGTAACTGATCGGGACGCCGGGGTCCGGCACGTGGACGTGAACCTTGACGGTGGTCGGCTCCCCGACGACGAGTGGGCAATCGCCCATCGCCGCGATCGTCTCGCGGATGGCCTCCACGTCCAAATCCTGCCCGACGATGAGGAACTGGACATCGTACCCGTATCCGGCCTCGCCCGGTTCCAACTCGGAGGTGATGAGGTCTACCGTCTCGGCCAGTTCCACGTCCTCGGCGACCGGCTCGCCGCGCATGTAGCGGAGCATCCCCTCCAGGATGATGAACAACCCTTGCCCGCCGGCGTCCACCACGCCGGCCTCCTTGAGCACCGGCAGGAGGGAGGGGGTGAGCACCACCGCTTCGTGGGCGGCGAAGACCATGTGCTCCAGGACGTGTACCAGGTCGTTCGTCTCGGAGGCCGCTTTGGTGGCGGCGTCGGCGACGGCGCGGGCAACGGTGAGGATCGTTCCCTCGACCGGCTTGACGACGCCCCGATAGGCGGTGTCGGCGGCCTCCCGACAGGCGGCGGCCAGGTCCTCCGCCCGGTAGACATCCTTCTCATCAAGACTGCGGGCGAACCCGCGCCAGATCTGGGAGAGAATCACGCCGGAGTTGCCCCGCGCCCCCATCAGCGCGCCGTGGGCCATCTGGCGGGCCACCAGGCCGACGTTGCGCTCCGGCGTGTCCTTGATCTCCGCCCAGGCCGATTGCATCGTCAGCACCATGTTGGTGCCGGTATCGCCATCGGGCACCGGGTAGACATTGAGGGTGTTGATGGCCGCCTGGTGGTGTTGGAGCCAGGAGAGGGCGGCCTTGACCAGCCGCTTGAATCCCTGCCCGTCCGTCACCAGGCGCGGAGACCGTTGTAAAATGGAAGATATTTGCTTGTCCGTCAAAGTGCCAAATCCTTTCGCTTGCTAGCGTCAGCGGCGCAGCCGCCAGACACAGATCGTCATACACGCGAACCCTGCTTCTTCTTTCCTCGCGCGGCGGATTCGCCGGTGCTCTCAATCAACATCGCTGGCGATAGGCGGTGTTAGTTGGTTGTGCGCCTGCCCCCGTCTCAGCCACACCTCGTATATCCCCTTCCAACGGCTGAAGTCTGCCCGTGTCTCGTCATATTCGTCATACTCGCTCAACTCTCCAGCCATCAGCGCGGCATAGAAATCCTCGCTCAACACGCCATATTTTTCTTCGTAGAGCGTCAGGCGTCTTTCCAGCAGTTTCATTTCGAGTACCAACTCGTAGACGTTCATATCGCACTCCCCCAACGATTCACACTCGCGGTGTCATCCTTCTTGCGCCGCGAGTCAGGCATCCCCTCATTAACCACCAACGTGTCCTCGCGCGGCGGATTCGCCGGTGCTCTCAATCAACATCGCTGACGCGCAAACCGGCGACGTGGACGTTGACTTCGGCGACGGGGAGCCCCAGAGCCCGCTCCACGTTGAACTTGACCACGTTCATCACGCTGCGGGCGACGGCGGCGATTCGAGTGCCGTACTCGACGATTACGTACACGTCAATGATGATTTTCCCATCCTCGACCCGCACGTCAATGCCGCGCTTGCTCTCTTTGGACAAAACGTTGGCTATACCGGTTGCCATATCCTTAGCGACGGTTCCCACGACGCCGTAGCACGAAAGCACCGCCTCGTTGGCGATACTGGCGATAGCGGCGGGGGAGACCTCGATCCGTCCCCTGGCAGGTTGCATATCTGTCATCGTAGCCCCTCTTTCCTGATTCATAATGCTCATCGCGGCGGAGGACGCCGCCCGCTTGAGGTTGCGTGAAGGCCCTTGTTGTGGTATGATACGTGCCCTGTGTAACGAACTCTTGTGAGGTGAGATAATGGCTAAGTGCGAGATCTGCGGCAAGAGCCCTCAATTTGGGCACAACGTCAGCCACTCCAAGCGGGCGACCAACCGCCAGTTCAAGCCCAACATCAAGCGGATGCGGGTGGAGATTGACGGTCAGGTGCGGCGGATTTACATCTGCACCCGGTGCCTGCGCACCCTGAACAAAAGCGCGTAAACGCCCGCGCTGAACGGCTGAACCGAGACCGGGTTTCCTCGTGAAGCCCGGTCTCTCTTTTACCCCCACGGCGGAGGGCCCGCTTGCTGTTTCGGTTTGTTCAAGGCCCGCCCCGTTCTACGACAAAGCGAAAAGACGAGCATCCAGTTTCTGTAGCCCATCAGCGTACCTCGATCTCTTGGCGGGTCGCGATACCCAAACGTGACATATCGAACAGAATAGGCACGATGTGTCCCTGCCGCCTTTCCAGGCGAACGAGCATCCCGTCGTCGTTGTTCCCTAGTTCCTGGGCGGCTTGCTGGAAGCCCTGGATACAGTCCCAACTGTGTGTGGTAGCGAAAACCTGCACGTTGAGATGGGCCGCTACCCTGAACACCAATCGCCACAGGGCCGGATGAACCGTGTAATGCAGCCCGCTGTCCACCTCGTCAACGAGCAAAAGCCCATCTCGTGCATTGACGAGGGCCAGCACTATGCCGAAGAGCCGCGTCATCCCTTCGCCAAGACTGCGCAGTGGGATAGGTTCGGATACATTCCGCATTTTCACGACCGGGATGCGAGTGCGCCCACGACCCCATCTCGGCCCGATGAGGCTGATTCTTTCAACGCCGGGTTCAATGATGTGCATCCCTTCTAAAACCTCTTCCTCTTCGGGTTTTAGAGTGACGTTATCCCACAACTCGGCCAGTGTGTCTTCGTTCAGGCCATCGGATGGAATAAACTGGCAGGCTATCCCGCTCTCCCGTTGCAAAGTTGGGTATCTAAAAAAACGCCCGTCTAACGAGAACCTGGAAAGTGGGCCGGAGATTACCGGCTTCTCGCCAAAAGTGATGCTAATGCCGGGTAAAAAGTTATTTGTGCCCTCGATGGGCGGTGGTGCCCCCTCGGACGGTCTCCAACTCTTTCGCCTACCGTCATCTATTTCTTCGAACCACTGGGCGCTGACTACGAGTTGCAAGTTGGCCTCACCAGCAGGGCCTATCTTGAATGTATCGCCGTCGGGATGCTCGCCAAAGATTTTCCGCTCGTAAAACAGGTGTTTCACGGCATCAATGTAGTCCACCTCTGTGGCCTGGTCGTCGAATCCGCCGCTTTCATCGCGGGAGGTCAGGATGTCTCGAATCGTTTCTGGCGAACCGCGTCGCGCATATATCCGCAGGGCTTCCAGGAGACAAGATTTGCCCACATTGTTTTTCCCCACGATTAGGTTTACCTGCCCAAGACGCTCGATAGTCAGGCGGTCGAACGCACGAAAACCCTCGATCTCAAGAGAGTTCAAAATCAGGTCACCCATCCGGCTCTCCCTGTTGCCGCTGTCACTTTCGTTGGATTGCACCATCATACCCGGGCTTGGACAAACGGGGGCTCGCCGTTCCTCTACTTGCTTTGAGCATCTCGATCGCCGCCGCCACCCCCTCCGGCGCGTCGAAAATCGCCGTCCCGGCCACCAGTACATCGGCCCCGGCGGACACCACCAACCCCGCCGTCTCCGGCCCAATCCCGCCGTCCACCTCCAACTCCGCCGCGCTGCCCGCCTCGTCGAGCATCGCCCGCACCCGGGCAATCTTGCCTTCCATCCCGGCGATGAACGGCTGCCCCCCAAAGCCGGGGTTGACGGTCATCACCAGCACCAGATCCACCGCGTGCAACACCTCTCCGATGGCGACAGGGGGAGTGGCCGGGTTCAGGGAGACCCCGGCCCGGCAGCCCAGGGCGCGGATTTGCCGCAGGGCGCGGTGCAGGTGAACGGTCGCCTCGACGTGGACGGTGAGGATGTCCGCCCCCGCCGCGGCGAAGACGGGGATGTAACGCAGCGGGTCGCTGATCATCAGGTGGACATCGAGCGGTAGATCCGTCACCCGGCGCAGACTGCGCACGACCGGCGGCCCGATGGTGATGTTGGGCACAAAATGGCCGTCCATCACGTCCACGTGAATGTAATCCGCTCCGGCGGACTCGGCCTCGTGAACCTGCGCGGCCAGGTGGGCGAAATCGGCGGCCAGTATGGAAGGGGCGATTTTGATGGGCCTTGCGTCCATTGAGGAGGTATGATACAACGAGTTGGCGGATTTGGCAATCCGTCATCCGCCCCTCTCGTCCCTCCTACTCCTCAACTGCCCGCACCCGGCCCGAATCTCCCCGCCCCGCCGCAGACGCAGGGTAAAAGGCACCCGGCACCGGCGCAACTCCGCCGTGAAGGCGGCGATGCGCTCGTCCGGGGAGGGCCGCCCCGCGTACCCCGGCGTGGGGTTGAGGGGGATGAGATTCACATGCGCCTTGAGCCCGACCAGTCGGGCGCAGAGAGCCTGTGCCTGCTCCGCCGTGTCGTTCACCTCCGCGATGAGAGCCCACTCGAAACTGACCCGCCGCCCGGTGCGCTTGACGTAGTCCTGACAGGCGGCGAACAGTTCATCCAGGCCATACCGCCTGTTGACCGGCACCAGCCGGTCGCGCAGAGCGTCGGTGGCCGCGTGGAGAGAGACGGCCAGCGTGATGGGAAGATTCTCCTCGGCCAGGCGGCGGATACCGGGCACCAGCCCGACGGTAGAGACGGTGACGTGGCGGCGTCCCAGCCGGAATCCTTGGGGATGAATGAGCCGCCGGATGGCCGCCAGCGAGGCGTCGTAATTGGCGAGCGGCTCCCCCATCCCCATCAACACGACGTTCGTCAGACGCTCCCCGTCCCGGCGCAGGTGGCGGGCGAAGTGCAACGCCTGGGCGACGATCTCCCCGGAGGTGAGGTTGCGCCGAAACCCCATCTGCCCGGTGGCGCAGAAAGCGCACCCCATCGCGCACCCCACCTGGGTAGATATACAGGCGGTGCGTCGCCGCTCATACCGCATCAACACCACCTCGATTGTCTCCCCGTCGGCCAGACGGAGCAAGTCCTTGCGCGTCTCCCCATCGGCGGAGACGAGGGTATCCACCGCCGCCGGTGCGCCGATGACCGTCTCGGCGGCCAGACGCTCCCGCAGGGCGCGGGGGAGGTTGGTCATCCGGTCGAAGTCGGTCGCCAGGTGGACGTAGAGCCACTCCCAGAGTTGCCGGGCGCGGTAAGACGGCTCTCCCCAGGCGGCCAGCATCTCCTGGAGAGCGGGGAAGGACAGGTCGTAGAGATTCATCGGCGGGAGACGGCTATACCTGTTGAACGAACTCTCACCATATCGGCCATGATACTCGACAACAATCCCCTGTCAAGAATCGCAGCGGCAGTACCGCGCGACGAGGGGACGCAACGCGCCCGTCGTGTCCAGATCCACCGCCCGGATGAACTCCGTCCGCGCCGCCGAGGGCTCGTCCTGGGCCGTCAGCAGCACCCCCAGGTGATAGTGCGCCGTCGCCAACGTGGGATCCAGCGCGACCGCCCGCCGCAGGTGCGACTCCGCCGTGCCGTAGTCGTCGGCGAGGAAGGCCGCCCAGCCCCGCAGATCGTGGGCCGTGGCGTCGTCGGGACGCAGGGCCAGCAGACGCTCCGTCGCCGCCGTTCCCTGCCCCGCCACGTCCAGCCGGTGGTCGAGGTAGAAGTCGGCCAGGACGCGCCATAACTCCGGGTCGTCCGGCTCCAACTCGACCGCCTCCCGCAGCCAGATTTCCGCCACGTCGTACCGCCCGGCGGCGGCCCACACCCGCCCCAGGGCGATGCAGGTGGCCGGATTGCCGGGGTCGAGGTCGTAGGCCGTCTCGTACTCGGCGCGGGCCCTGTCGAGGTCTCCCTGCCGCTCGTAGTACATCCCCTGGAAAGTGCGGGCGACGACCGACCAGGGGGTCAGGGAGACCGCCAGCGAGAGGTGGGCGGCGGCGCGGGCGGTGAAGCCGGATTGGAGCAGCGCGTATCCCAGGTAAGCGTGGGCATCGGCGTAATTGGGGCGGTCGGCGGCGGCCTGTTCGAGGTGGAGCACCGCCAGAGCCCACTCCTCCTCCCCGCAGAGGGCCCGACCGGTCAGCATAGCGCGGTAGGACGGGATGGCGGACGCGGCGGTCAGTTCGAGATAGCGTGCCGCGCGGTCGCTCCCGGCGGCGTGCAGGTGGACAGCGGCTGCGGCGGGGTCGGTGGGGAGCAGCAGGAGACCGAGGTTCTCTTGCGCAGCGGCGTCCATAGGGACGGCTTGCACCAGCGACAGGTACTCCCCCACGGCGGAGGGCCAGGCGTGCGACTCGATGTAGGCCCGTCCCAGGGCGCGATGGGCGTCCAGGGCCGCGTCGCCGGCGGGGGCGAGGGCAAGCAGCCGCTGACCGTGCTCCACCACGGCTTCCCAATCGGCGCGGGCGACAGCGGCCTTCATCCGCAACCGTTCCAGGGCGGCCTCGTCCGCGCCCCGACGGGCTCCCGCGGCGATGGCGAGCCGGCTGTCGTCAGGACGGCCCCAGTCCAGGTAGAGCCGGGCCAGCCGCAGGTAAGGCTGCGGGGCGTCGGGGCGCAGGGCGGCGGCTTGGCGATACGCTTCGGCGGCGGCGGTGCGCTCCAAGCGGGCGGCGTGCTCATCCCCCTGCCACAGAGCGGCCAGGTAGGGAGCAGGGGCCGGGCGCAGCGTCGGCAGCAGGGCCAGCAGCAACGCAACGATAAGAATGAAACGGCTGACTCTCGCGCTCATCGGGGATACCGGTCTGGGCGTGCTCTTGAGCGGACGGTCTCATTCGGCGGTGTCCGCGTCAGGCTGTCTGCGCTCCTCTTGAGTGCGGTGCAGCAGGTAGATCGCCCCCGAAAGCACGATCACCAACATCCCCAACAGCAGCAACTCCCACAACACCAGTTTGAACGTCTCCGGCTCGTGGAGCAACTCCGTCTGTTCCGCCGTGATGACCAGCATGCGCCGGATGGCCGCGATAATCCCGATGATGAGGAACTGCTCCGGGGCCAGGGTATGCTGACGCAGCGATATGCTGATGGTCCCCAGAATCTCGACCAGCATCATCACCAGCAGTACGCTGTCCAGCAGCCGCAGAGTGCCGGATTTCAGGTCGCCGCCCAGCGTGCGGACGAACTCCGTTGACGCGGAAATCAACAAGGCCACCATCGCCACAATCAGCACGGCGGAGATGGCGTAGTGAATCACATCCTCGACGAACTCCAGCGAGCGCATCAGCACTCCGACCGAGGCCAGCGGCGGAGGATGTTTCCCGTTTCCCATTGCTAATCCCTCCTCATCCTGTGGTCGTATTGTACGCTTTTTCGTCAGATGGTCAACGGCTCAATTCCGAAAGGCGCATAGACCACGAATGGCACGAGGAAATCTCACTCGTGCCATCCGCTTTTGCGAAACATAAGGTTGGTGGTCAGCGGGGGGTGATACCTCACTCCCCCTCGATCCGTCGAGAGGCGGCGTAGACGTGCAGGACGCGCTGGAAGACGGTGAAGACCGAGAGCGTCATCAGCAGCCAGATCATCACCAGCGGCAGCCCCAACGCGCACAGAGTGGCGATGAGGAGAATGCGCTCCAACCGGGTCAGCAGCCCCACTTTGCAGGGGAGCCCCAGGGCCTCCGCCCTGGCGCGGGTGTAACTCACCAGCAAGGCGGCCACCAGCGAGATCAGCAGCAGGGCGACGGGGAGGTACTCCTGACGGAGCATGTAGTGAGTCGCCAGCCCCAGGATGAGCACCGCGTCGGAGAGGCGGTCGAGGGTGGAGTCCAGGAAGGCCCCGAAGAGGCTCTGACGTCCGCTGGCGCGGGCGAGGGCTCCGTCCAGGGCATCCACCGGGGCGATAGCCAGCAGCAGCCAGCCTCCCAACACGATGTGCCCCAGAGCGAAGACGACTCCCACCGCCGCCTGGAGGAGCATCCCCACGATGGTGAGCGTGTTGGGATGAACGCCCAACCGTTCGAGTCCTTTGGCGATGGGGACGGTGATCACCGCTGCCTTCTCCCGTGCCATGTCGGTGAACGTCTCCCAACGGGGCGACCGCTGTTTCCTTTTGGCGGTGCGCCCGCTCTTCAACTTCAGTGCCACTCGCTGGACATCACTCATCATCCACCTCGTCGTCCGCCCCTAACAGAGCCAGGAATTCGGCCTGACGGCGGCGAATCTCAGCGCGGGCCACTGAGCAGTAGACCTCCCGCCCGGCCCGGCGCACCCGCACCAGCCCCTGCGCCCGCAGTGGCCGCAGGTGGAAGGAGACCAGCGGCTGGCTGACGTGCAGAGCACGCGCCAACTCGGTGACCGTCATCTCCCCCTGTTCGGAGAGCGTCACCAAGATGCGCAGCCGCATGAGGTCTTTGAGGGCGTAGAAGTAACGGGCTAAGGCCCGCAACTGCTCGCCGGAGGGGGTACGCGCCTGACCGGTCATCGCTGCCGTCGGATAAACGGATGTTTTATAAAGGGTTGCTTATATGTTACCGCAGAACCACGATTTGTCAAGGCTGAGGACGCGCGTTCCCACGCCGGAGCGTGGGAACGAGGCAGAAGTATGTGATGTGCTCGCTCCCACGCAGAGCGTGGGAACGAGGAAAGCAGTCAGGCTCACTTCTTCCCCCGCAACCGCTGCCAGGTGAGCCGTACCTGGGCCGCGCCGCTCTTCTCGTAGTACTCCAGCCGCACCACGTGCTCCCCCGCCGAGAGCCAGACGACCTTCTGCCGCTGCCCCCGCATCGGCTGCCAGGCGTCAATCAGCAGGCGACCGTCCACCCACAGCCGCACCCCGTCGTCGCTGTCGGCGTAGAAGCGGTAGTCCCCGGCGTCGAACTGCAACGTGTGCCGCCAGCGGACGGAGAAATCATCGGCGGGGACGGCCGGGTCCGGGCTGCCGGTCCCCCAGTCGAAATCAATGGCCGGGTCGTCGCGCGTGAGCACCGGCCAGCCCTCCAGGTCCCGATTGGCGAAGTACTCCCCGTACCAGGTGCTCCCGCCGACCAGCCGGTGCCAGGTGAGTTGGAAAGTGGCGTCGCCGGTGTGGTCGTAGTACTCGACCCGCATGCGATGAATCCCCTCCGGGATGTAGCAATCCACCGCCAGCGGCTCCGCCCAGCGGTCGTGCCACTCGTCCACCACCAGTTGCTCGCCGACCCACAGCCGCACGCCGTCGTCGGAGAGGAGTTGGAAGCGGTAGGTGCCTCCGGCGAACCACTCCTCCCGCACCCAGCGGACGGAGAAGTTGTCGGCCGGGAGACCGTCGCCGGGGCCGCCCCGTCCCCAACTGAAATCGAGTTGTGCGTCGTAGCGGCTCAGCGCCGGGCTGCCGCTGAGGTCGGGATTGGCGAAGTAGTCCCCCCACCAGGCTCCGTTTCCGACTCCCTGCGCGTGCGCCCCGCCGGACGGGGACAGCAGGCCGAAAAGCAGCAGACAACTCGTGAGCAACAGAGCGTACTTCATCTCGTCCCTCCTCCGTCACAAGTTCAGAACGCCAACTCTGCGATCTGCTCGATGTCGAGGATCAGGTCGAAGTCCGTCTCGCCCTCCACCTCCGCGGCGAGTTCGGCGAAAGGGCCGGCCCGCTCTCCGCGTCGGCAGAGGGAGCGGTAGGGGCAGTGGCGGCAGCGGGCCGTCTCCTCCGTCAGCGGGAAGTCGTCGGCGCGGGCGGTGATCTCCTGCACCAGGTCGGCCAGGTAAGCCTCGTCCGCCAGGTACCGCTCCTCGTCGTAGGCGAAACGCTCCTCCTGCCCTGGGAAGTCGGCGAACCAGTAGACCATCTCCACCTGCTCCGGCGCGAAGGGCTGCCCGCCGCCGAGGTGCGCTCCCGCCCGCACCAGCAGGTAGGGATAGACCCGCGTCTGAAGCCGCCGGGCCAGATGTTCCCGCCGGGGGCGTCGCCGGGCCGTCTTCCAGTCCACGATGACCGCCCGCTCTCCGGCGGCCACCGCGACCAGGTCGTACTTCGCCACCAGCCGGTAGCCGCCCAGCGGGGCCGAGAGCACCGTCTCCGGGTAGCGCGTCTCCGGCAGACCGCGCGGCCCGCCGGTGAGATAGTTGCGCCACCAGCGGCGCAGGTCGTCGTCGGCGATGGTATGGCTCAGCCGCTCCGCGGGGATGCCCAGCAGGTGTTGCTGCACCAGGCGGTGGAAGGCGGCCCCGTTCGCCAGATGGCGTTCCCACTCCGCCGCCGGGGTCGCCGTCACCGCGGGCCAGGCGACCTGCCGCACGTACCGCAGATGAAAACGGCGCGGGCAGTCCACGTAATCCTGCAAGGCGGCCTGACTGAACCGGAAGCCCGACGGGAGAGCGGTCATCGTCACGGCAGGCGATGTTCCACCAGCAGGGCGAGCCGCTCGCGCGTCGCCGGTGGGATTGTGTCCGGCTGGGTGATGAGGGCGGTCGCCAGCGACTGGCCGCACTCGCAGGTGCGCTCCCCCGTCGCCAGGATGGGCACCAGGCGGCGGATGGCCCGCTGGGCCAGGTCGGTGTTCTGGCGAAGGATGCGGATGACCGCCTCGACGCTGACCGGCTCCTCGGTTTCGTGCCACACGTCGTAATCGGTGACGTGCGCCATGACCGCGTAGCACATCTCCGCCTCGCGGGCCAGGAACGCCTCCGGGGAGGTAGTCATGCCGATGATGTCCATCCCCCAGGCGCGGAAGGTGTGGCTCTCCCCTTTGGTGCTGAAGCGCGGGCCCTCGATGGTGATGAATCGCCCGCCGCGATGCACCGTCCCGCCGGACGCGGCGACGGCGTCCGCCAGGAGCGCGGAGAGGCGCGGGCAGAACGGCTCGGCGGTGCCGATGTGGGCCACCAGTCCGCCGCCGAAGAAGGTGTACTCCCGCTTCTTGGTGAAGTCGAACAGTTGGTCGGGGATGACGATTTCGCCGGGGTGGAGGTGCTCCCGAAGCGAGCCGCACGCGCTGACGGAGATGACCTGCTCGACGCCCAGGCTCTTGAGGGCGTAGATGTTGGCCCGATAGTTGACCTCGGTCGGGGTGAGGCGGTGGCCGCGCCCGTGCCGGGCGAGGAAGGCGACGCGGACGCCTTCCAGAGTGCCGATAATCACGGCGTCCGACGGGTCGCCGAAGGGGGTGGTGATGGTGCGCTCCTCGACATCGCTCAAGCCCTCCATCGCGTACAGGCCGGAACCGCCGATGACGCCGATGCGGATGGGGTCGTTGCTCATTGCAGCCTCCTACGTCAGGGTATTGGCGACAAGCCGCCGAAATTGTATCACAAAACGGGGGGCGGAACAAATGGGCCATAGAGGTCGGGAGGCGATGCCGGACGGGTGAGGGGAGGTTGCACGGCAGGAAAGCCCCCATCCGCCCAATTCCTTGTGGAAGCACTCGTTTGTGCTATAATGCCCGCCGCTAACCCGCAATCGCAAGGAAAGCCCATTGGACAAACGACAATCAGACTTACCCCGTTCCGTTTTGGAGCCCACCGACGCTCAGACGGCTATGCTGCTGGAGGAACTGGCCCGTCTCCAGGCCTCGCGGCAGGCGCAGCAGGAGCAGAAGTTGGGGCCGATTCAACGGCGCATTGTGCTCGTCGCCGACCGAATCATCTTCGTGCTCTCCAAGCACTGGCTGGTGCTGTTCAACCTGATGGCGTTTCTCTACATCGGGCTCCCGGTGCTCGCGCCGGTGCTGATGCACGCCGGGCTCGAACTCCCGGCCCGCGCCATCTACGCCGTCTACAAGCCGCTGTGCAATCAACTGCCGCAGCGGTCGTGGTTCCTGTTCGGCCCCCAGGCGGCCTATTCCCTCGACGAGTTGACCGCGTGGGGCCTGGTGAACTCCCCCTTCGGCCCGGAGACCCGCGCTTTCGTCGGCACACCGTCGCTGGGGTACAAGATGGCTCTCTGTCAACGTTGCACGGCGATCTACGGGACGATCTTCATCGCCGGGGTGCTCTTCACGCTGGTACGGCGACGGCTGCGCCCGCTCTCCTGGTGGGGGTATCTGCTGGTCGGGATTCTGCCGATGGGGCTGGACGGG
>JALWUZ010000057.1 GCA_027079895.1 Anaerolineae bacterium | reverse complement strand
GCCCCACACCGCCTCGCGCCTCCGCCACCCCCAGAATCCCGGCGGCGACCCCGCGCGCCGCGCGGAGCAGCGTCCGCACCGGCACTCCCTGTTCGTGGGCGTAGTCGGCTACCCGCCTGAGCAACGCTTTGCGCCCGTTGTCCTGCCGGTCGAGGAAATCCTGCGCCAACTCCAACGGCGTCGCCGCCGGCGTCTTGACCACCGAGAGGGCGGCCAGAGTGGACTCCTCCCGCGCCTGCCCCAGGATGACCGCCAGGCGGATGAGGCTTTCGGCAGTCAGCGGGTTGGCGAGCGGCACCAGAATCTCATGCCGGGCCGCCTCCACCGTCTGTGCGGCGGCCTCCACCGCCCGCTCCACCGGCCGCCGCAGTTGATAGACCAGCAGCCCGACGGCAATCAGCCCCAGTCCCACCACCAGGGCGTGCAACTCGGTGAACGCCTCGACGACGATGATCCCCAGGCAGCCCAGAATCGGCGTCACCGGATACCAGGGGGTGCGGAAGGGGCGCGGGTGGTCGGGGAACTTCCGCCGCAGCAGGATCACCGACACGTTGGTGAAGAAGACCACGAACATGTAGCCGAAGTTGGAGACGTAACTCAGGAAGACCTCGTCGCCGGAGACGGCGGCCAGCCCGATGAACAGTCCGCTGACCAGGATGGCCGGGACCGGCGTCTTCAGGCGGGGATGGATGCGGGACAGAAAGTCCGGCAGATACCCATCCCGGCTCAGGGCCAGGGCGACGCGGGCGGAACTGAGCAGCGCGGTGTTGAGAGAGGTCACGGTGGCGATGATACCGGCCATCCCCATCAGCGGCGCACCCCAGCGGCCCAGGAAACGGGCGGCCGCGGCGGAGAGCGGCGTCGAGGAGCCCGCCAGCACGTCCACCGGCAGCACCCCCAGGGCGACGAAGGCGACGGCGCAGTAGACCACGGCGCAGATGAAAATCGTCCCCACCACGGCGATGGGGATGTTGCGCCCCGGATTCTTGGCCTCCTCGGCTGTGGTGGCGATCACCTCGTACCCCACGAAGAGCACGTTCACCAGCGTGACCGCCTGGAAAATCCGCGCCATGTTCTCCAGCAGGTCGTCGTAGATGAAGAACCCCCCGGCGGAGTAGAACGTCGTCCAGGAGAAGCCGTCGGGCATCACCAGCCCCAGGAGCACGAACAGTCCCAGCGAGCCGAGCAGAATCCCCGCCAGGATGACCTGCGTCCGGCCGGCCTCCTCGCTCCCCCGCAGGCTGATGACGACGAAGGCGGCGATCAGCAGGACCGCCGTCGGCGCGACGGGCAGGAAGGGGAAGAAAATCTTGAGGGAATAGGCCGCCCCGACCGCCGACAGCGCGGCGTAGACCATACTGCTGAACCAACTCACCCAGCCGACGCTGAAAGGCAGGAGCCCTTCCGTCGCCTGACTGATGTAGGCGTACCCCCCGCCGGCGATCGGGAAACTGGAGGCCAGTTCCGCGTAGGAGAGCGAGTTGGGCAGCGACTGGAGCCCGGCCAGCAGGAAGACCAGAATCACCGCCGGCCCCACCAACCCCGCCGCGTGGCCGGTGAGGACGAACACTCCGGCCCCCATCGTCCCCCCGATACCCAGCATCATAATCTGCGCCAGGCCCAGCGTGCGCACCAACTGTTTCCCGCGTACTTCCGCTGCCATACGACTCACTCTCCTCTCTGGGCCCTGATGACCGGCGCGACGGCGGCATCCAACCGCACAGGCTGGCCCAGTCGCCTGTTCAGGGGGACGGCCAGGTCGTCCACCGACGCCCGGTCGAACCCCTGGGCGGTGCGCACCGTCGCCACGACGTGTAACGAATCCTTCTCCTGTTCGACCTCCTCATCCACCGCCCGGACGCTCACCACCGCCAGCGTCCGGTCAGACGTCGCCCAAGTCGCCAGCCGGAGAGACCCCCGGCGATTGAGCCGTTGCTTTCGCCGTGGAGGACGCCGGGTAGGCGATGGCACTGCCATCGCCTACCCCCTTCGTCAGCATCTCACCGCTCGACGGGAAAGCGCACCACCGTCACCGCCCCGCCGTCGTTCTCCAACGTCAGTTCCCCGTTCAGGTCGCGGGTGATGATGGTCTGCACCAGGTAGAGCCCCACGCCGTGCCGCTGACCGGATAACACCTCCTCCGGGTAGCCGGGGCCGTCGTCCTGCACCTCGCAGCGCACCCATCCCTCCTCCTCGACGATGTTCACGGAAAGATGGGCCACGTGCCGCTCGGCCAGGCCGTACTTGATGACGTTCGTCGCTAACTCGTTGAACACCAGCGCCAGGCTGCTGGCCTGTCGTGCGCTCACCAGCACTGGCGACGGGGAGATCGTCACCATCACGCTCTGATCCACCGGCAGCACCATCAACGGGGCGCGGATGACCTGCATCGCCAGGTCGCTCAGATGGAGCGGCTTCCAGGAGGAGGCGGAGAGCATGCTGTGCACCGTCGCCAGCCCCTGAATGCGGTTGATCAACTCCCCCAGGATGTCCCGGTAATCGTCCCGAAAGGTGGCGCTGGCGTACCGCTTCTCGGCGTAGAGCAGGCCGATGATGGTCGCCAGGTTGTTCTTGACCCGGTGGTTGACCTCCTTGAGCAGCATCGCTTTGGTCTCCGCATCCCGTTGAGTCTGCTCGTAGAGATGTGCGTTCCGCACCGCCATCGCCGCATAACCGGCCAGCGTCTGCAACAGCCGCTCGTCCCCCTCGTCGAACGCGCCCCGCAACTTGGAGGTGATCGTCAGCGTCCCCAGGAATTGGTCGTGGACGGTCAGCGGCACTGCCATCAGCGAGTGGTAGACCGGCGGAGTCTCGCCCATCACGAAACGCTGGTCAACGGCCACATCGGCGACGTTGATGGGCCGCCGCTCCTCCATCACCAAGCCGGCGATCCCCTGGCCGGGGGAGAGTATCAGCCGTTGCTCCGTCACCGGCGTATTGGACGAAGCCGCCCGCATCTCCAAGTTCCCGTCCCTGTTGAGCAACTGAATCGTGGCGTTGTGGATGTCGGGGAACAACTGCATCGTGGACTCGATAATCCGCTGAAGCACCACATCCAACTCCAGGGTGGAGGTGATAGCCACGATCATCTCGCTCAGCCGGGTCAGTTCCGCGTTGCGCCGCCGGAGAGCGTCCTCGGCCTCCTTACGGGCGGTGATGTCCACGGTGATGCTGCTTGCCAGCGACTTGTGTTCCATTACCACCGGGAAGGAGATGATCTGCACGTGGCGGTAGGTCCCGTCGGCCCGCCGAATGCGCTGGCCGAAGACGCGGTGGTGCTCCGCCGGTTTGCCGGCGGACAACCGGCGTACAGCCCGCTTGATGTTCTCCTGCACGCTGGGCGACTGCCTGGCGCGTTCCGGCAGAATCCGTTGCTGCACTTCCCAAAACGGACGGCCCAGGGCTTCCTCCGCCGGAATGCCGGAGATCTCCGTCTGAGCCCGGTTCCACTCGATGATCCGCCCGTCCCGGTCGAGGATGACCACCCCGCTCGGCATCTGGGAGACCAGGCCGCGGAAGAGTTCTTCCCTCTCCCGCAGGGATTCCTCCATTTTCTTGCGCTCGGTGACGTCCTCCTTGATGGCGATGTAGTTGATAATCCTCCCATCGGCATCATGCACTGGGGAGATGATAGCCCGTTCCCAGTAGAGAGAGCCGTCCTTGCGCCGGTTGTGGAACTCCCCTTTCCATGTCCGCCCCGCCGTGATCGTGTTCCACAACTCCTCGTAGAACTCCGCGCTGTGCTCGCCGGACTTCAGAATGCGGGGATTCTGCCCGATGGCCTCCTCCACCGTGTAGCCTGTCGTCTCGACGAACTTGGGGTTGACGTATTCGATGTTGCCGTCGGTGTCGGTGATGACCACCGTGTTCGCGCTCTGTTCCACCGCCAGTTTCAGCCGGCGCAACTCCGCCGCGGTTTGCTTGCGCCGGGTCACGTCGCGGACAATGGAGCCCAGCATGAATTTATCGCCGGCCTGGATGGGGAAGACCACCGTCTGGGCGAAGCGGCGTTCGCCGTCGGGCCGCTGAATCTCGGTCTCCTGCACCCGATTGAGCCAGGGGGCCTCCCTGTCGCGGACGGCTTGCAAGATGCTCTCCCGCAGGCGTTCGACGGGGACGCTCTTGCGCTCGTCCGTGGCTACGCGATACTGGACATCCCACATAAACTGCCCGATGGCCTCTTCCCGTTTGATGCCGAAGATCTCCTCGCTCCCCCTGTTCCACTCGATGATGACCCCTTCCTCGGACATCACCGCGATGCCGTCGTGCGACTGCTCGACGATGCTGCGGAACCGCTCCTCGCTCTCCTGCAGGGCCTGGGCCCGCTCGGCCACCAACTCCTCCAATCGGTCACGGTGGCGGCGCAACTCTTCCTCGGCCCGCACGCGGGCGGTGATGTCCCGCCCCAGAGTGACCAACCCCAGCCGCTCCCCTTCTGGAGTGAACATAGGCACGCGGATGACATCGTACACCCGCCTAGAGCCGTCAGAAACAGGGATCTCCTCGTCGGCCCGGGTGGGGTTGCCCTGCTGCCAGGCCGTTTCGTCCTTCTCCTCGCATCCTCGGACTATCTCCCACAGGAAAATGTCGTCCCGGCCTGAGAGCAGTTCGGTGATGTGCTTCCCGCGATAGGCGGTCGTCTCGTCGAGCCCGAAGAGCCTCAAGTAAGAGGCATTGGCCTCCGCCAGACAGCCGTCACCGTCCTTGAAGCAGACGATGTCGTCGGGGGTGGCGTTGATGAGCGCCCGCAATCGGGCTTCGCTCTCCCGCAACTGGCGGTTGACCCGTTCCAACTCCGCCGTGCGCTGGGCCACCAGCGACTCCAAGTTGTTCCGGTACCGCTTCTGCTCCTCCTCCGCCCGCACCTGGGCGGTGATTTCCCAGAAAACGAACTGGACGGCCTGGCAGCCGTTGTGCTTGATGGGGATGCCGGCGATGTCCACGTAGATGACCTCGCCGTTCAGCCGCACCAACTTCCGCCGGTCGAGGAAATCCCGTTTCCCCTCCAAAATCTCGGTGACGCGCCGGATGGCCCGGTGCAACTCGTCGGGGAGGACGAACTCCTCCATTGACCGCCCGACAATCGTCTCCGCGCGGCCACTCCCCAACAAATTCTCGCAGGCCTGGTTGGCGTAGACCACTTTTCCGTCACAGATGATAGCGATCGCCGCCGGGTTCATCTCCACCAGGCGGCGGTACCGCTCCTCGCTCTCGCGCAGGGAAAGTTCCGCCCTCTTCTGCACGGTGATGTCCCGGACGACCATCAGACGGGCCCGCTCTCCCAAGTCGGGCAGCGGGAGCATCTCGGCGTCGAAGTGCCGCTCCTCCCCGGCGACTTGGTGGGCGAATTCGATGTGAGTCTCGGCCGCGGAGCGGCAGTGTTCCAGCAGCACCGGCCAGTGCGCCAGGGCTTCCTCGACCGTCTCCCCCACCTGCAAGGGCTGCTCGTCCCCGAACAGGGCCTGGGCCGCGCGGTTGAAGCCGATGATGTACCACTCGTCCAGCACCACCACTGCGTCCTGGATGCGCTCGAAGGCCCGCTCGCAGGGCGCCGGTACGACCCCCAGCAGGTGATAGCGGAACATCCCCCACATCACGATGAGGCTCCCGATGGAAAATGAGACGGGGGACATGTCCCGATAAGAGGCCGGCAGCAGGCCGAACAGGGATAACAAAGAACCGATGAAGGGCACCGCGACGCCGAGGAGCACGGTTGTCGTCTGGGGACGGTAGCGGGGGGAGCGGATGGCGTGCCGCACCAGGAGCACCCCTCCGGCCACCATCAGCACGTAGGAGTACAGCGCCATCGCACTCACCAGAGGGGGAAACTCGTACATCAGGAAGTTGAATGGCATGCCGGGGACGAGACGAAAGTCAACCATATGCCACTCGCGCGGGCCGAAGAACACTATGAGCATATACGCGGTCGCGATGGAGGTCACCGCCGACCACAACAGCCGGGGGCGGGCGACCTTGACTCCGGCGTAATCTACGGCGAAGGCCAGGAATAGAGGCGGAATCGCCAGGGCGGGGATGAGTTGCAGGTCGTCCCAGATGATCTTGCCATCCAGGGAGGGAGCCAGCAACTCGAACAGGTATCCCAGGACCCACAACGCCTGGGCCCACATCATCAGGGCGTACCACAACGCACCGGGCACCCGCCGCCTGCGCCAGGCGTAGAACCCAATCCAAGTGGAGACCAGCGTCGCCACGATGCAGGGGACGATTCTTTCGATGGCCGGCCAAATCATAGTCTCATCCTTTCCGGGGCAGGGTGAAGTAGAACTCGCTCCCTTTCCCAGCCTCGCTGTTCACGCCCACCTCCCCGCCCAGTTTCTCCACTATGCGGCGCACGATCGAAAGCCCCAGGCCGTGTCCTTCGGCACGCACTTGATGCAGCCGCTCGAAGGGGGCGAACAGCCGGTCTCGCTCCTCCGCGCTCAAGCCCGCCCCGTTGTCCCGCACCCAAAACCGGATGTGTCCGTCCATCTCATCCGCCCCCAACTCAATCAGCGGCGGCCGTCCGCCGTACTTGATAGCGTTGCTGATGTAGTTGGCCCATACCTCCTCCACCCACGGCCCGTAGCCCAGAGCCTCCGGCCACTCAGCGGGGGCGGTGATGATGGCGCCTGATTCTTCCACCAGATAGTCCAGCCGATACTGCACCCCTTCCACGATGCGGCCCATATCCAGCACAGAGGTCTGCACCTCTTTCATCGAACGCACGCCGGCGAGGAGCAGGAGTTCGTCAATGATGTTGCGCATGCGGGTGGCGTTCTGCTCGATGTAATGCACGAATTCGAGTTGCTGCTCCGGCGAAAGGCTTCCGTCCTCGGCCGCCTCCAGGATGAGGGTGGAGAATCCGGTGATGGCGGTGAGCGGGTTCTTCAGGTCGTGGGCTACGGTGTGGGCGAAAGCGTCCAACTCGGCGTTGCGTTCCTCCAGGTCGGCGGCGTACTGCCGCAGAGTCTGCTCGGCTCGCTTGCGCTCGGTGATGTCCCGGATGATGGCGGAGAAAAACAGGTCTCCCCCGGCCTCCCAGTAGGAGAGGGAGAGTGCCACCGGAAACTCCTCCTGGCTCTTGCTCAACGCCACCAGTTCGACGGTGGAACCGATGACGCGCGGCTCGCGGGTCTCCACGAACCGCTTCAGCCCGGCGGTGTGGGCGGCATGGAACCGCTCCGGCATCAGGATCGTCAGCGGCTGCCCGACGGCTTCCTCCTCTCGATAGCCGAAGATGGCGGTCGCCGCCCGATTCCAGAAGGTGATCACCCCCTGGCTGTCGGAGGCCACGATGGCGTCGTTGGCCGACTCGGTGATGGCGCGATGGCGGGCCTCGCTCTCGCGCAGCCGCTCGTTCAGGCGGCGCAGAGCCATCATATCGTCGAAGCGGGCGCGGGCGATGGCGATCGCGCGGCTGATCTCGCGGGGGTTGGGCGGCTTGACGATGTAGGCCCCTACCCCGACCTGACTGGCCTTGTTGACCAAATCCGTCGTCTCGTAGGCGGTCAGCATGACCACCGGAGTGGGATAGCGGGCCTGAATGCGCCGGGTAGTCTCGATGCCGTCAATGCCGGGCATAGCGATGTCCATCAGCACCACGTCTGGGCGGATTGAAGGTATCATCAGCAGGGCCTCCTCGCCCGTAAAGGCGGCCCCGGCTATGGTGTAGCCCATCTCCTCCAGCATTCCCTGGATCATCTCGCTCACCATCGCCACGTCCTCGACGACCAACACGCGGATTTTGTGCTCGTCCATCGCTCCTCCTTTCCTGTTAGGAACGTCGTCTACTGCTTCCGCTACCCCCCGCCCTCCCCAATCATACCCGCTCATCCGTTCTTGCGCAAGTCCCCTCTCCGCAGCCTCTCACAGCCCCCAGAACAGCCGCAGCCCGACCAGCAGGACGCCGAAACTGACCGCCGTCAGCCGCCAGCCGATGCGGGAGAAGTCGCGGAAGCGGTAGTTGGCCGGCCCCATCATCAGGATGTTGACCGGATGGGCCAACGGGGTGAAGAAGGTGTCCGAGCAGCCGATGGCGGTGGCGACGGCGACCGCCTGGGGGCTGATTCCCAGCCCAATCGCCGCGCTGATGGTGATCGGCCCCGTGACCAGCGCGGCCACCTGTCCCCCCATCACCTGCGTGAGCGCACCGGTCAGAAGGTAGGCCCCGCCGGCCAACCCCAGCGGCCCCAACGGAGTGACCACCGGCAGCAGATACGCGCCGATCTCCTGCGCCAGGCCGGTGCGCACCATCGCCAGGCTGACCGAGTACATCCCGGCGATCAGCATAATCGCCGGCCACTGGACGGCCCGGTACGCCTCCTCCATATCCAGCACCCCGGCCAGCAACAGCACCAACGCTCCGGCCAGCGTCGCCAGGTAGACCGGGAAGCCCAGGACGGAGACCGTCACCACCGCCGCCAGCACCCCGACCGTCAACGCCGCCGGGCCGCGCTCCACCGGCTGGTCGCTGAGGTCCGGTTCCAGCACGATGAAGTCCGGGCTGCCGCGCAGGTACTTCAAATGGCGGCGCGGCCCGACCAGCAGCAGCGCGTCCCCCAGGCAGAGCGGGATGTCCCCCACGTCGGTGCGGCGCACCTCCCCCCGACGGAACAGGGCCAACGCCGTCAGGTGGTAACGGGCGCGGAACTCCAACTCCCGCAGCGTGCGCCCCAGGGCCGCGGAGTGCGGCGCGGGCATCACCTCGACGAAGGAGACCCCCTTGCTGCTGATGTGTCCCGCGGCGTTCTCCCGCCCGACCCGCAGCCCCAGTT